>CALELC010000256.1 GCA_937904535.1 uncultured Planctomycetaceae bacterium | reverse complement strand
TGCCGAGCTTCACCACCGAAATTGCGGCCGAGACGATTGCGCTCGACGCCCGCGTCGGTCGCTTGCGGATGATCGGCAGCGCCGGAGCGCGGATCACCTACGCCAGCCACACCTGGCTGTTCGAACAGTTCACGTATCAGTTCAACCCGAGCGATCCGATGGAAATCGGCGTGTTCAACGCCACTGGTTCAGGACTTGTTGAGTTTGGTGGGCAGGTCGATCTGCCGGTCAAGCGATTGCGTTGGACCGAGGGCGTGAAGCTCGACCAGCCCGATGCCAGCGGTGAGTTCTCGCTGCGACTGGATGGCAATGTGACGGCGCTGATGAGCGACGATGGTGAGTTCGCCTGCGATTCGGCGTTGTTGGTGCTTCAAGCCGGCGACCGCAAGTTGGCCGGCGACGAGTGGCTGCAAGCGACGCGTCCCAAACGCTTTCAAGCGACCGGGCGAGTGCACATCGAATCGCCGATGGTCAACATCGCGACCAAGCTGCTGCAGGTCTACTTTGACTTCGATGCAGAAACGATTCGCCCAGTCGATAAGATCGCTCAAGGCGACGCGGAGCCCGCCTCGAGCCCATTGCGTCAGTGGGTTCGCCAGCCGGGCGGCGGTGACGCGGGACCAGCGAACGGTGCCGCAACCCCCGTGGCCAGTGCCACTCCGGTGAAGGCTCACCGGCCGACGATCTTGGGAGAAACGATCAACGCCAAGCTGCGACTCCATGGCCAGCAGTTGACCGCCACCGATTTGAGTGTCAGCGGGAATGTGTCGGTGCGGCATACACTTGATACTCCGGGCGGGGCACTGCCTGCGGTGCTGACCGGCGATCGATTGCAACTCCGTGACACGCTCGGCGACGAAATCCTGCAAATCGGCAGCGGGATCGACCGGCCTGCGCGGTTGTCACTCGGCGACGGACATTTTGTCGGGCCGCTGATCCAAATCCGGCTGGCAGACAACATTGTCTGGATCAAAGACGCGGGTGAGTTCCAGGTGCCGACGCAGTTGTTGCCAAGCGGCGGAGGATCGGATTCGCAGCCATTTAAGATGCCGACAAACGCCGCGGCCAATCGCCAATCGACGACTACCCTACCGAAAGATCCCAAGCTTCGCTGGATTGCAGCTCCGCTTTGCCGCTGGCGTGGGCAGATGTTGTTCGACGGCAGCCGCGCCGTATTGACTGACGGAGTCGAAATCCGCGGAACCGTGATGACGGGGGACGAGCAGGATATCTGGGATATCGAGGTCGCCGCCGATCAGCTCTCGCTGGTTCTGGAGCAAGAGGTCCAGATGCGGCAGTTCGAAACGATGCGATCGGCGGCCATTGACCACATCAGCTTGAATGCCACGGAACATCACCCGCTCGTGATCACGGCAAATCAACTCACGTCGGGTGGAATCCGTAAGGCTCGTCACGTGCTGACCACGCCCGAACTCACGCTGCGGCCCCAAACCTCGCTGCTTACCGGCAGTGGGCCGGGATGGTATCGGGCCTGGGTGAAAACCGAAAGCAAACCGATGGGTGCCGCGGTCACCAGCGGTGGGTTCCGTTCGAATGATGCATCGATGGTTGGCGTGCACCTGATCTATCAAGACAAGCTCGAAGCCAACTTGGATCAGCAGAGTCTCGACTTCCACCGCGGCGTGCGGATCGCCAGTCGGCCGGTGAAATCGTGGGACGACATCGTGGATGTCGAAGCGATTCAGGGGCTGAGAATGGGTGAGTCCACCTTGGACTGTGACCGATTGCGACTGGCAATCGACACGACCCAGCCGCGGCATTTGGTGGCGAATGCTTGGGAAATGGAAGCGATCGGCGGGGTGCTGTTTCAGACTCGCAATGAAAAGGGATTGTTTAGTGGCAACGCAGGTCGCGCGTCTTATACCGCCGCGAAAGACTTGTTCTTGATTGAAGGCGAGCCCGGCCGCAGCGCTACGATGAACCAAACCCTACCTACGGGTGCTCCGGGCTGGAGTGTGGCGGGAAATGGCAGCGTCAACACGCGCACCATGGAACTCCAAAACTTTGGGCTCAACCGCCTGCAACTGGGCACGCTGCCGAACCTCTCTCGGTAATCTTCCAAGCCTAGGATTTGGGCGCGACCGGCAGTAATCTAATGATGAGTATGTGGTGGTAAGCGGATTCCTCTTGTATTGCGATTCAAAGTTTGATTACGGTGCCGTCGACCGGTCCGGTGGTGCGTTGCTTGATGCTTGCCGGAGCGCTGGTGTTCGCGGTTCCGCTGGTTGTGGCGGCGCGGTTGACACCGGATCCAGCGGGATTGGGGACACACCAACAACTCGGCTTTCCGCCGTGTGCGTTTCGCGCGGTGTGGGGCGTGCGCTGTCCGGCCTGTGGGATGACGACGTCCTGGGCGTATTTCGTCCGCGGGCAAATCGTGTCGAGTGCGCAGGCGAATCCTGCCGGGGCAATGTTGGCGGTGCTGACCTGCACTGTCAGCGTTTGCTTGTTGTTCCATGCCGTCGCGGGGAGGATACCGCGCAGCGGTTGGTACGCAGCGTTGGCCTGGGGAATGATTGTGGTATTAGTGGTCGCTGTGGCTGATTGGGCCTGGCGGTTGATGTAGTGTCTGCAGACTCAAACTCGTTGGACGCGGCCGCCGGATCGGCCGCTGCGAAAGGATTCGCCATGAACCATTGGATGCGCCCGAGACGGGCTCTGCTGCTGTCGTTGCTGACACTCGTGCTGACCACACAAACGGGTTGTCTCGGGATGGTGGCCAACCTGATGAACGCGGTTCGTGGCCACACGGTCAAACCCGAATATCCCGGCCTCGAAGGCAAACGCGTGGCCGTGGTCACGTTGACCGACAGCAGCCAGTACAGCGACGATGCCTCGGCGCGGATTCTTGGCCGCCGCGTGATGGACATTCTCAAAACCGAAGTCAAGAAGATCGAGCTCGTCCGCGAGGATGAAGTCCAGCAGTGGCGCGATCGCAACGGTTGGGACGCGATCGAGTTCTTGGATATCGGCCGCGGTGTCAAAGCCGACAAAGTGGTCGGCATCGAAGTGGCCAACCTGCGGCTCAGGGATGGCGCAACACTCTATCGCGGGCGTGCGGAAGTCACGGTATCGGTCTATGACATGGATAGCGGCAGTCTCGAATTCCGTCGCCACTTAGACGATTTTACCTATCCTGTGACGGCGGGTGCGTACATCAACGACACCACCGAAACGAAGTTCCGCGGGGTGTTCCTGGGGGTGTTAGCAGCCAAGATCGCTCGCTACTTCCATGGCTATGACTTCAGTGACACCGTCGCCTTAGACGCCGCGATCGCCTCGCAGTAGTGTTCACTCGCTGCACGCGGCTGCGATTGCAAGCATTATGATGCGAGTGGTCAGGCATTGATGGTCCGTCGGGGCCTCGCCTGCCGCGCTCCTGAGGCTTCGGTCGCATTTGCACGGTGATCCTGCTATTGCTCGGTTAATCTCCTATGCCGCCGCGGTGGCTGCTCTGCTGCTGGCGGGC
The DNA here is from genome assembly GCA_937904535.1 of uncultured Planctomycetaceae bacterium. Classification (GTDB taxonomy): domain Bacteria; phylum Planctomycetota; class Planctomycetia; order Pirellulales; family Pirellulaceae; genus UBA6163. The sequence continues at coordinate 5,115 of CALELC010000256.1, read as the reverse complement.
ATGTTGTTCGGCGCTTCGCTGTGGTTGTTGGCGGCCTATGCCGGGGCGCTGATGATCGCCGCCGGGCTATGGTTCTCGGCGCAGTGGCATCGCGGTGCCGTAGCGATCCGCCATCATGGGGCAAATGAACTGGAGATTGGCCAGTCACTCGAGGTGGTCATCGAAGTCACCAATCGCGCGGCCCTTCCCATCGCCTGGCTGCTGGTCGAAGACTTGCTACCACAGGCGGCGTTTGCCGTTCGCCCGCCGGCGCTGCTCGTCGAAGGCTCGCGGATCGCCGTGTTCTATCTCCGCCGCGGCGAAACCCAACGGTTGCAGTACCGCCTGGTTTGCCAGCGCCGCGGCTATTTTCAGATCGGGCCGACGGTGCTCGAGACCGGCGACTTGATGGGGCTCAGTCGGCGATATCGGATCGGCACCGCGCCGCAGTATCTGCTGGTCTATCCGCGTCAGGTGCCGTTGTCAGGCTACGACATCGCTTCGCCGCGACCGATCGGCGAGATCCGGATTCGCGACGCGGTGATCCAAGACCCGACACGGATTCGCGGGATCCGCAAATGGCAACTCGGCGATCCGCTCCGCAGTGTCCACTGGGCCGCCACCGCCCGCACTGGGACGCTGCACAGCAAAGTCTACGAGCCGACGACGATGGCCGGTGCGACACTCGTGCTCGATCTGCACCGCGATACCAATCCGCCGCATCACGAGCCCGTGCGCAGCGATCTGGCGATTTGCTTGGCTTGTTCGGTCGCGGCGGCTTTATATGAAATCGGCCAGCCCGTCGGGCTGCTCAGCAATGGCCGCGACGCTGCCGACCGGATCCGCACCGAAGGGTTCGACGGTGACTATCGCACGCGTCAGTCAGCGCAGCGTTCGGTGGTCATGCGTTCCGAGGACGATCGTTTGCGGCCGGTGTTGGAGCCAGCGGACCGTGGCCCGGCTCACCTTCAACAACTGCGGCGAGTGCTGGCACGATTGGAGTTATCCGATGGCATGGATATTGGCCAGACGCTGATCGACGCCCAGCAGCGGCTGGCGCACGACACGACACTGATCGTCGTGCTGCCCCGCTGTCAGCCGCCGCTGGCAGCATTGTTGATCGCGATGAAGCGGCGCGGCTGGGTGATCGCGGTGGTCATCAACACACCGGATATCAATGACTTTGCCGGGGACGCGGGGCCGCTGCAGGCTGTTGGGATCGAGACCCTGCACCTGGCGGACGAAGCGGCACTGCCGCATGTCATGCGACAGGTCGCGACGCGCTGACTTTGGATGCGGTTGGCCCGGGACGTGCAGAGAGTTTTCTTCGGAGCTCGTGGCGAGAGCCACAACGGAGCTTCGGTGTTCCTTTCTCCACCGCGAGTGCTGCAAATCCATGAGTGACTACCCCGATTCAAGGCATCCCGACGACGAAGATAAGACGCTCGGCGAGCAGATTGGCGAGTCGATTCGAAGTGAAGATGAACCGCTGGAAAACCAGAAGCCCAGTGCGCCGTTGGCGCTGGTCATGGGCAGCTACCCGATTATCTTGTCGCTGCTCCTGTTGGCGCTTGCCGCTTATTTCTTTTGGTTCCGCGGCGGTGGTCAACAATCAGACATCGACGACAACCCTGCTCAGCCGGCCGAGGTGCAAACGCTCGACCAACCGGACACCACTCCGGCCGGTTAGCCGATTGCGGGTGGTTGATGCTTCCGCGACGCCGGCTACAAATAACTCCTAGCCGGCCGCTCCGTTCGCTTTCCAACCACTTGCTATTGATTGCTGCTATGTCTCTAGGGGTTGCCTTTCGTGCCTTTTTTGCTGCCCTGTTCAATCGCCAGCAAGCGGAAGCGATTCGCAGCGCTTTGGATGCGGAAGCACAACCGCGTTTAACCGCCGAGCCTCCAGGAGCGGAACCAGTAGCCGCCGCCAGCGGCCGGGCGGCGCCGAGTCCGCCAGCTCCCGCTGCGGCCCCTAGCCGGCCGGTTCGGAGCGACGCGATCACCCTGTTGGCGACCTTGCAGCGTGAGGCGCGACTGGTCGACTTGATTCAGGAACCGCTGGACCAGTACAGCGATGCGCAGATCGGGGCCGCGGCCCGGCCGTGCCTGGCGCAGTGCCGCTCGACGCTCAAACGCATTTTTGAACTTCGCCCGCTCGTGGATGTTCCCGAAGGTCAATCGCTGGAAGTCCCTGCAGGAGCATCGCCGCAGCGTTATCAGTGGGTGGGCGAAGTCACAGCGGCAAAGCCCGCGGGCAAACTGGTGCATCCCGGTTGGGAAGCGTCGCGGTGCGAACTGGCACAGTGGACCGGCGACGCGGCTGACGCCCAGATCGTGGCTCCCGTGCAATTGGAATCCTAACCGCCTCCGTCAACAGGGGCCGCCCGATTTCGCTTTCGTGCGCCAACAACCAACTGGAACCACTGTCTCCCTGGTTCCACGGATGACTCGGGCGAGCTCAACAACTCTGTAGAACCATTTTCCCCAATTGTTCCGGACATCAAGCCCGTACAATCGGAACAACCGCGTAGAACCATTGTCCTCCAGGGTTCCGGTGTGCTGACGATCAGCCCGTGCCGATCAACGAACCATGGGAGACAATGGTTCTACTCTTTGAATCGCCGACGATTCCAAGATGAGAGAACTGCGGAAGTCAAACAGGGCGTCGTGAGCTTATTATCGTCAAGGGAACTATGACTGCTCGCTATTCGATCGGGATTGATTTGGGGACAACCAACTCGGTGGTCGCCTACACGCTGTTGGACGGCGAGTCGCCGGAGCTGCAGTTGTTGCCGATCCCGCAGGCTGTGGCTGCTGGGCAAGTCGATTCGTTTCCGTCGCTGCCGTCGTTTCTGTACATCGCTCCAGCTGCTGAAGCCGACGCCTACCAGCTCCCCTGGCAAACCAGCAGCTCACCGCACGTCACCGGGGAACTCGCGCGCAGCAAGTCCGCGGAGACGCCGCAGCGCGTGGTGGCGACTGCAAAAAGCTGGCTCGCGCACAGCGGCGTCGACCGTCACGCCCCGATCCTGCCGTGGCAAGCGCCCGATGAGGTCGCGAAGATCTCGCCTGTGGCGGCCACCGAAGCTTACCTGCGGCATCTCGTTGCGGCCTGGAATCACGCGCATCCCGACGCGGCGATTGCCGAGCAGCGCGTCGTGCTGACCGTGCCGGCGTCGTTTGATCCGGCGGCCCGTGACCTGACCCGGCAAGCGGCCTTGGCCGCGGGCTTGCCCGACGACTTGGTGTTGTTGGAAGAACCGCAGGCCGCTGTGTACCGCTGGCTCGAGGGCCGTGGCGACGCCTGGCGGCAGGAACTTTCTGCCGGTGATTCGATGCTGGTCGTCGACGTCGGCGGCGGCACCACCGATTTGACGCTCATCCGATTGACAGAGGCGAGCGGCAACGTCGAACTGGAACGTCAAGCGGTTGGCAATCACCTGCTGGTCGGCGGCGACAACATGGACTTGGCCCTGGCCTATCACGTGTCGCAGAAGCTGGCGGCGCAGGGGCATGCGCTTGATCCGTGGCAAAACGTGTCGCTCTGGCACGCATGCCGAGCTGCGAAAGAACGTCTGCTCGCGCCGGCTGACGCCGGTGGCGAGAGCTACACGATTTCCGTGATCGGCCGCGGCAGCCGGTTGATCGGCGGCACGATCTCAACCGAATTGCTCCGCAGCGAAGCGGCCGATTTGCTGCTCTCCGGCTTCTTTCCTCAGTGCGAGGCGAACGCTCGGCCCGAGCGCAATCCGCAGTCGGGTTTTCAAGACTTGGGGCTGCCCTACGAATCCGACCCGGCGGTCACAAAGCACATCGCGGCGTTTCTGGCCAGTCAGCAAGACGGTGCGACTGTTCAGCCGAGCCATTTGTTGTTCAACGGTGGCGTGTTCCGCTCACGGCTGCTGCGCGATCGCGTTCGGCAAGTGCTCGCCGATTGGTCGCAGGGGAACCCGCCGGATGTGCTCGGTGGTCCGGAAGACTTGGACCATGCGGTGGCGTTGGGAGCGGCTTACTACGGTTGGTCCAAGCACCGTGGCGGGCTGCGGATCCGCGGTGGGACGGCGCGCAGCTACTACATCGGGATCGAGACCGCGGGGCTGGCGATCCCCGGTGCGCCTCGGCCGCTGCGAGCATTGTGCGTCGCCCCACGCGGGATGGAAGAAGGCACATCCGCCGACGTACCGGCGCAGGAAGTCGGCGTGATCGTCGGCCGCCCGGCCAAGTTCCGGTTCTTCTCCTCAGCCGTACGCCGCGACGATGTGCCCGGCGACCGACTCGATCGCTGGAGCCCCGATGAACTCGTCGAAAGCGACTCCGTTCAGACCACTCTGCACTCGGAAGTTTCCGAGACCGACGCTTGGTTGCCGGTGCGTTTCCAAAGCCGTGTGACAGAACTCGGCATGTTTGAACTGTACTGCTTCAGCACCAAAACCGACGAGCGTTGGAAGATGGAGTTCAACGTCCGCGAGGGTGCGTCGACGTGAGCGTCTCGTCCTCGGCACCAGCGCAGGATTCATCCGGTACGCACAGCGCCAGCCGGTACGTCGTCGGCATCGACTTGGGGACAACCAACTGCGCCGTCGCGTTTGTCGACTCGCAGGCCGGTGGCCAGCGCGACTGGCAGGTCGAGACGTTTCTGATTCCGCAGTGGGTCGACTGGGGGCAAGTCGAACGCCGAGCGACGCTGCCATCGTTTCACTTTGAATTGCCGAACGACCTCGCTGGCTCCTTGGCCGGCGGGTTGCCTTGGGAGTCAGCCGCGGGTGATGCGGCACCGGACTACGCGGTTGGCGTGCTGGCGCGTGATGCGGGCATGCAATCGCCAGCCCGGCGGATCGCGTCGGCCAAGAGCTGGTTGTCGCACGCCGGCGTTGACCGCTCGGCGGCGCTGTTGCCCTGGCAAGGCGACCCCGACGTGCCGCGTCACAGCCCGGTGGAGATTTCGGCACGTTACCTCGCCCATATTCGCGCGGCTTGGGACGCCGCTCACCCCGACGAGCCGCTGGCCCAGCAAGACGTCGTGCTGACGCTGCCAGCGTCGTTCGATGAAGTGGCCCGCGAGCTGACGGTGGCGGCGGCGCGTCAGGCCGGTTTGTCGCGGGTGTACCTGATCGAAGAGCCGCAAGCCGCGTT
>CALELC010000255.1 GCA_937904535.1 uncultured Planctomycetaceae bacterium | reverse complement strand
CCGCCACCCAAAACACCCGTCTGCTAAGCAAGAGATATTCCTGTAGCCGGCAGACGCCGTCTATCGCCGACGCTGCTGATCACTAGCGAGAGGCCGCCGGGGTCTCTGCAGGCGACTTGGCTTCCGCAGCAAACGCCTTCAGCGGTAGCAGCTCAGCCTGGGGAGGTTGGTCGGCCGGCGCAACCGACTCAGCTCCCGCGTCGTCCGCCGCTGCTTGCGTTTCGGCAATCGGAACGAGCATCATCCGCACCGGCGTCCCCTGAGGAGGGATTCGCGGGGTGTAGGCATCAAAAATCAACTGATTATTGGCATCGCTGCTCTCAACCGGCAGATCCATCATCGCCGTACTGAAGTTCGACACACAAATCATCTCCCCGGCGTTGGCCTGGTAGTAGACCTTGCCATCGCTCGGGTCCTTCCACAGCGAACTGCCGACAAACACCCAGTCGAGATCCAGTGATTCCTCGGTGCCGACTTTTCGCACCCAGCGGCGCGCATCGCTCGTTTGGAACTTGCCCTGCTCGTCGTACCACATGACCCAGATTCGGATCGGTTGCCCCGTCGCCGGAATGTATTCCGTGTCAAAGCGGACCGGTGTTCCCTGCCGAGCTCCGACCGCAAGTAAGGCCGCGTGCACCTCCTCGGATGGCGCGAGCACGCCGACAATCGACTCATGCTCTTTCGTTTCCGCCGGACAGGCAAACATTTCCAGATAAGCTTCTCGCTGGGCCACATATCCGTCGACGAATACTCGCTTGCCTTTGATATCGACCCACAGCGACGATTTTTGGCTCAGCCGAGTCGCTCCCGGCGGATCGGCCAGGGCAGCCCGGACTTTGTCACTCGGGCTAACGTAACCCAGTTCCGCAAGCATGGTGTCGCCGTCGACCGGCGGTGGCTCATTGTCGAGTGATTCTTGCAGCGACAGCGAAGGGTTTCTCGGCAGACCAGAGTCAAGGCTCGAATCAGCGTCTGCCGGTTCGGGAGCCGCGGGAAGCTCGGCGGCAGAACCAGCGTCTGTGGCGGCCGGAGCATTCGCTTCCGGCTGTACCGTTTGCTCCCCGGCTCGGCCGTTGTCCGCAGCCGGTTGGGGTTCGCGCGAGCACCCGGCCGCCATCGCCCCCAGCAGCACGCATCCACCGGCCAGTATCCAAGTCTTCATCAACAATCTCATTCGCCTTAAATCCTCGAAGGTCGGGTTATACTCACCATCTTAGCGTTCTGCTGTTGCCGAAGTGCAGTTTGCCACCTGCCAGGCAGGCTCACGCGCTGTAAAGTTGGAAGCCCTCACAGCAGCCGCTGTAGACGGTTTCTCGATTCACCCGGACTCGATGACGCGCCCCTCGACACCGACTTCAACCTTGACGCAGCAATCGCCCCCGACGGCTGAGCCTGTTTCTGTTCACCCGCTCGCCACCTCGCCTGATTGGCAAGATCCCTCGTGGGCAGCCGTCGCGGCGCGACTGCATAAGGACTTTGAAAAGCGGTCGCTCGCCAAACTCTTTTCGGTGGCCGCTCCGGGAAGCAGCGTCCTTCGCTGGGGATTGGCGATTGCGAGCGCGCGGCCTGCAACCGCCCTCCAGCGGTCGCTGTGTGAGTTGGCGGACGGACAAGAGCCCAGTCGCTCACGCGCCGCAGCGATCCACTGGGACCAGGCTGCTGAAGAACTCCAGCGCGACCTCGAGGACCTGTACGTCGCGAGCAAGATCGAGCCGGCTGTGCTCGCCGAAGCGGTCCTCTGGGCATACGCGCTGCCGCCGCTGATCCATCAGCTGCGCGAGACCAACTGGAAATCGCTCTGTCAGTCACTCGACGCAATTGCCCGACATTGCTTGTCGATCCCCGATCCATCGTCACTGGCCCGATTGATCGGCGGCTGCGAGCTAGCGATCGTGCTACGTCTGCGACTCGGCGATTTGGCGAGCGAATCGTTGGCGATGCAAGCCGTTGATGGGCTAGAGCAATGGTGTCAGGGCGGAGAAGAATCCATTGGTTCGAGCCTTCGCGGTGCCGGTCGATACGCTCGGCTCGTCGCGGCATCCGTGCTGCGACAACAACGGCTCGCCGAGGTCGTGACGCGGCGGAAAATCAGAAAACGCCACCTTGGGCTCCTCGTCGACCTTGGCTGCTGGATCTCAGCGTTGACTCGACGCGATACCAGTGCCGTGTTTTCGTCGCTGGCAAAAGCCGATAGTCGAGTCGATGTTGCTCGCGGGGGACTGTTCCAGGCGCTGCAGGATTTTTCGCCCAAGTTGCTTGGTCCAACGATCGACGCGGTGCTCGGCAACTCGCCCGCCGACGGTCGACTGGCCTGGGAAATTTCGTTGCCAGAAACACTGTGGCACAGCGAGCTAGCCGGCACGGCCGCGATGTCGGCGGAATGGGACGTCCGCCGTGGTCGTACCTCTGTCGATTATGCAACCGACGTTTTTCAAGTCGAAGTCGAGCACGCCCGAGGCCCAGCCATTTCCGGTGCGTGGGAAGTGTTTATCGATGTCGATGGTGTCGAGCAGTCTCCGGCAGGCCCCTGGACGCACATCTGCGAGTACAGTGACGATGACGCGCAGTATCTCGAGTTTGAGCAGCGTTGGACGGGGGGCATTCGACTGCAGCGGCAACTGATGCTGCTCCGCGACGATCGCTGCGTGATGTTGGCCGATGCTGTGTTGCGAGATGAGGACCTGCCGTCGGCGAGCATCGAGTACATCGGCCGCGTGCCTTTGGCCGAGTCACTCGTGGCTGAGCCGGAAAGCGAGACAACAGAAATCTGGCTACGCGACAGCAAGCACAAACGCCGCTGTTTAATCCTCTCGCCACTAGCAAATGAGTGGCGTATGGGGCGTTCGGCTGCTCGCATCGAGTTGACGCCGGACCACCACATCAGCTTGCGGACCTTCAGCTCAAGTCGCTGCGAAAATGGTGGCAGTGTTTTCGCGCCACTGTGGTTCGACTTCCAACACCGCCGTTTCGATCGCCCCCGCACCTGGCGTCAGTTGACGGTGGCGGATGACTTGCGGCTCGTCGACCCCGACGAGGCCGTCGCCCAGCGAATTCAGCTCGGCAGCGAGCACTGGGTACTCTACCGCTCGCTGCGGGGCGACCGCACTCGAACCTTCTTAGGGAAACACCTCGTCGCTGATTTCTACTGCGCACGCTTTCATCCGGGTGATGGTCGAATGGAAGATCTGCTGACCGTCGGCGATCACGACGAAGACATCGAGCAAGCGGCGGCGGAACAAGCGGCACGTGCTCACAAACCGCTGTGAGGCCAGAGTCCTATGATTGCGGAAACCACGCTTCGTCGTATTCAGGCGAATTGGCCCAGTGTTGTCCACGAGGTGCGGCAGGCCGCCCAAGCCGCTGGCCGCGGTGAGGACGAGATCCGGATCGTGGGCGTAACCAAATACGTTGATTTGGAGACGACTGCGGCACTGGTCGCGGCCGGTTGTACGGATCTGGGAGAGTCTCGACCGCAGCTGCTATGCGAGAAGGCGGCCGATTTGGTTTCGTCTTGTCCGGTTCGCTGGCACCTGATCGGACCGCTGCAGCGCAACAAGGTCCGCCGCACATTGCAAGCGGCGTCCGTCATTCACTCGATCGATAACGTGAAGTTGCTCAAGTATCTTGATGCCATCGCAGGGGAACTCGGTGCCGCCCCCCAGGTACTTGTGGAAGTCAACATCAGTGGCGACGCGAACAAGCATGGGTTCTCAGCCGACGAGTTGCTACATGCTGCCACGGTGCTGTGCGAGCTCCAGCACGCTCGACCGGTAGGCCTGATGGGGATGGCAGGACTCGAATCAGACTCAGCGCAAGCGCAGCGCGAGTTCGCAGCGCTGCGGCGATTGCGTGACCGGCTGGTGCAGCACACCGGTCTGGCCCTTCCGGAACTATCGATGGGGATGAGTGGCGATTTCGCTGAGGCCATCGCCGAAGGCTCGACGATGGTGCGAATTGGTTCACGGCTGTTCGCCACGTAGCTCGCGACAGGCGAGCCAGTTTCGACTCAGAAGCCACATCAATCGCAGCGTAACGTCAACCGAGCGAAACCACTGCCCATCGCCCCGGTTGCTTTCGACAGCCGGGAGCCTGCCCCCGGCCTTGCTAGTTCCGCGACCATTCACCTTGCTGTCGGTCGTGCCCTGATTGCCTACGGCTCAGTCGGCTCCGCCGCTCGGTTTCGGACCACGAACGCAATCGCACCGCCGAGCAACAAGGTCACCAGAATCGCGATCCCGACCAAACCGATCGGGAATCCAAACAGCGACTTGTTCAGCATTCCCCAAGCTGAACCAAAGGCAGCAACCGCCGTGGCGACGATCATCAGCGAGTTCCACACCAGTCGGCTCCCCCCACGCGGCATGGAACTGCCAAGCGCCCGCCGCGAGTTCATCAGCAGCAAGAAAGTGAAATAGGCGATCGGCAACATGGCACCGCAAAACACCGATGTCGGCGTCGCTAGTGCTGGGGCAGCCTGTGCCCAGTAGAACGGCCCGAGCACACCCACGGATGGAATCATCGCCCCCAGTCGAAACATCGGCCCGGCCGAGTCCGCACCAATCATCTCGCAGAATGCAAAGCCGTTGATCACCATCAAGATAATGATCGTCGACAACGCCATTCCTAACACCCCAAGTCCGAATACCGTCTGCGATACGGTCTGTCCAACCAGTGGTTCAAGCGTTTTGGCGAGCGACAGGTTGTCGCGTTCCGCGATCATCGCCGCCAACCGGCGATCGGACTCCGGAAGATCCGCGCGAGCCGCAGCCAACGCAGCGGGGTCATTGGCGATCATCTCGAAACCGGAACCGAACTCCTCGCGCAGCCGGGCATCGACGTGACCGTAGTAACTCCCGACTTCCTTCCCTTTGCCGATTTCGACCCTCGCCAGCACATCGTCCGGATTTCCGTGGAACTGGCTGGAGGACGCAATCACCACGCAACTGATCGCCAACACGAACGGCACGATCAATCCGATCGCGAGGTCAAAAATCCCCAGGCCGCGATGGCGTTTACCCCAGCCTTTCCGCAGCATCGAGTACGGCAGCAGGAAGGTCATATTGATTCCGACCGCAGTGGCGAACCCGGTGATGATGTTGTCCTTCTGCATCCCCGCGATTCGCGCTGACCACCAGTCAGCAAAGCTTCCCGTCAGCGCGATGTCGCTGCGAAGTGACTGCGCTGGCTCAAACAGCGAGTTCGGATTGGGAACGACACCTGCGAAGATCTTCGCCCAGGGCAACAGGCCAGCCTGCGTCATCGCTGCGACCACGCCAAAAAAGCTGATCACCACCAGCCCCACCAGGCCCTTGAGCACCCACTCAAAGATTCGAATTCCACGACTACCAGAGTTGTACGACCACACGACGATCAGTGACACCAGCAGCAGTCCTCCGGCCGCTGACATTCGTCCGACGTCTGAATCAAGACCTGGGAGCAGGTTTTGCGTCAGCGCCGCCGTTCCCAAGGAAAATTGCGGCAGACACCAGACAACGTTGGCCAGCATCGTGGCGAACAGCCAGGACCAGGCGAGCACCGGTGAGACGTGGGTGCGGATCAAGTCGAACGGCCGCTCACCGGTCGAAAGCGTGACGTAGCTGATCGCCGACAGCATGATCACGCCCAGGAGCATCGCCAGTGGCTGCAGCCACATCAGCTCATAGCCCATGATCACGCCGAGATACAGCGATCCGGCGAGCGAACCACCGCCTAGAGTGATGGCTCCTTGCAGCCACCCGGGTCCCGACATCCGGGTCCACATTGCCAGCTTCTTGGGTAACGGTGCCGCATTGGCCTCGTCAACCAAATCGTCAAAGACTTTACCAGCCGAATCCGCCGCCATGATCGATCCGCTATCGAGGGAGGGTCCGCACGATCCGGCGAGCAGCAACGGCGCCTTAGATCAGGTTGTGCTCGGCCAGCAGACGCTCGGCATCCAATGCTGCCATACAACCGGTGCCGGCCGAAGTGATCGCCTGGCGGTAGTTGTCGTCGGCGACGTCACCGGCCGCGAACACACCCGGCACGCTGGTGTACGTGCGGAAGGGAGTGGTCCATTTAACATACCCCGTGTCGGTTGTGTCTACCTGCCCTCGCAGAAAACTCGTGTTCGGGGTATGGCCGATGGCCAAGAACAGGCCGCTGACTTCGACCTCGCGCTCCGTCCGCTCGACATTCTGGATCAGCCGCAAACCGGTCACGCCCTTTTTCTCATCGCCGAGCACTTCTAGCACCTCGTGATGCCAGAGAATTTCAACTTTCTCATGGTCAAGCGCCCGTTGCTGCATGATCTTCGACGCCCGCAGCTCATTGCGGCGAACGATCAGATAGACCTTCGAAGCAAACTTGGTGAGGTACGTGGCTTCCTCGACCGCACTGTCGCCACCGCCGACGACGGCCAGCGGCTTGTTGCGGAATCGCGGCAGCGCTCCATCACAGACAGCACAGGCACTGACGCCCCGATTTTTATAGGCGTGCTCGCTCGGCAGTCCGAGGTAGTTAGCCCGTGCCCCCGTGGCGATGATCAGGGTGTGAGCTTTGAAACTTCCGTTCTCGCGAGTTTCAACCGTAAAGGGTTGCCCCGACAGCTCGGTGTTCACCACGTCATCGGTGATAATCCGCGTGCCGAAGTTCCGCGCCTGCTGACGCATCAAGTTCATCAGTTCCGGCCCCGTCACCGCGTGTTCTTCCTCACTGACCGGCGGCAGCAGATACTGCTGTTCGGCATCGATCGCCGACTCGATGAAGGCCTTCAAGTTACCGGACGGGAAACCCGCATAGTTCTCAACTTCTGTCGTCAACGCCAACTGCCCTAGCGGCAGTGTCCCCTGTTGGCGATTCTCTTCGGTCGTCGCCCCTTCAAACACCAGCGGTTCCAACTGTGCCCGAGAAGCGTAAATGGCGGCGCTCCATGCGGCCGGCCCGCTGCCGATGATGATGACCTTTTCTACCTTGTCTGTCACTTAAAACCGAACCTTTCAGCCCAGGGAAATTGTGGTGCCGCAACGGTCAAAGCGCGGCGGTCAGGGGGAGCGTGGCGGGCATTATAGGAAAACCCCCGCCCACTGCCATCGCCACTGCGGCTCCGGCGGAGCGTTCCCTCCCAAGCATGATCGGCGTCTTCCACGCCGCCTCTTGACCTACCCGCAAAACAACAGACTTACCAACTTCGTACCGCTTAACCGACCGACCTCGACGCCGGCCCGAGCGATCCGGCAACACCCTCACTTGACTACTGGCTTAGCCTGATCGCTCAGGCCCACTCGCCGCTCGGTAAGATGAGAGGAGCAGCGGCTCACCTCAGTTCGTCCGGCTAGCCAGCTGTACCTCGCTTGTGACTCAAAGCGGAGTCGATTCCGGCCTGGTGTCAATCCGCTTCGCCGCAGCGGAGCCAAAGGATCGACTCCTCGCGAATACAATCAGCGTCGTGCGACAGGGAATGCTGTGGATGGGTCTGCAGGGAACCGGTGGAAACGATTTGCAGCAGTCACAAAATGAGCACTGCCTTGGCGGTCGTACCGGCCGTGGTGACGCCGAACGTCGAGCGGCTAGGTAACGTAGCATCCAGCAGCGCCGACACCCCTCGTGCGGAAAGCGGGAACGAGGCCAGCGATCTCGCTCATAAATGCTGATGCGAGGAAATGAGCGTGCTAGCTCGCTGCCTGGCGGTCGGGAGCCAAGCTTCGATCTTTACAGAAACGTCGCGATCAAGCCGGGAGTTAGCCGATGCCACGCAAACCACGAGATGATGCACAGCGTCCTCGCTCACCCAGCGCATTCGACTATTCTCTCGACTTTGATTCGATCGATTTTCGCCAGCATCCGGAACTCTACCGCGTCGGCAGAGGCGAACAGGGCGTGCTGTTAGTCGAGCCCTACAAGAGCGAGATTCTGCCGTTTTGGAGGTTCAAGACCGTCGCCGAAGCCCAACAATCGGCAAGCAAGATCGAAGAGCTCTTTCAGAGCTATTTGATGGCTGAAGACTTCCCCGGCGCGGACATGGCGCGCAAGTTCCTCCAAATGGGTTGGACTCGTGCGAGACGCTATGCCAACCATCGAGGTGGACGCAAGTATGACCCGGCTACCGGCGCTGAACTGCCCCGAATCCACGATGCCGAGAAAGCCGAGGCAGCGTCGATTTTCTACCAGCACTATGTTTCCGCCCGCGAAAACGCTGAGTATCGCAGGCTCAAACAACAACACCAGCAGCGGTACGAAGCGAAGCGTCCGTAGCTGATCGGTGCCAAGCTCGACCATGAGCCCCCTAGGCGGCCCCAATTTCCGTTTCCCCGGCAACGGTTACCGAAGTCCGTAATTTGACCGCGTCTGGATGTCGACTATTCCGCGCCTGGATGCCGGCTATTCGAGGAGCGAGGCGTCGAGCGTGATCTTGGTATTGAACAACTTCGAAACAGGACAGCCGGCCTTCGCCTGATTGGCAAGCTCCTCAAATTGCTCTTGAGTTGCCCCCGGCACCTTGGCTGTGAGCGTCAAATGCACCGCGGTAATCGCATAACCATCGTCAACTTGTTCCAGCGTCACGACAGCTGACGTCTCCATCCGCTCCGCCGTCAGCTGAGCTTGGCCGAGAATCAGCGACAACGCCATTGTGAAGCAACTGGCATGGGCTGCCCCGAGCAATTCTTCGGGATTGCTCCCGCGTTGGCCCTCAAAGCGGCTCGAAAACCCATAGGGGGATTCGGACAGTGCGCCGCTCTCCGTCGAGATCGCTCCGCGTCCATCTTTGATGCCGCCTTGCCAAACTGCCGAACCCGTACGCTTAATCGCCATCGCTTGACTCTCCCATGATTGAGTTTAGTTGCTTCAGGATGCACGGTTTGCGGCAAGCAACTTGGTTCAGCTGCATCGCCTGATGTCGTTTAGCTCGCCGCTGGGATTTCCAGGAAGACGATGCACGATGGATTGCCGACCGGGGTGTAGTGACCGGTGAATTCGAGCTTGCCTGACTGGCGATCAACGCGGAACACGGTCACGTTGTCCGCACGCTGGTTGCAGCAGTACAGGAACGAGCCGGTCGGATCAAACTCGAAGCTACGGGGATAATTACCGCGGGTCCATTCGTCGGCAACGAATGTCAGCTTGCCATCGGGGCCGATGGCGAAGATTCCAATGCTGTCATGGAGGCGATTCCCGGCGTAGACGAAGCGTCCATCAGTGGACACCAAGATCTCGGAGCAGAAATTGCTTCCGGCATAACCCGGCGGCAGGCTCGACAGTGTCTGCAGAGGCGTCAAAGCGCCACTGGAAGGATCAAAGTTGAACAGGACGACGGTGGAACCTTCTTCCTGAATCGAATAGAGCCAGCGTCCGTTGGGGTGAAAAGAGAAGTGCCGCGGTCCGTCTCCCGGCGGCAGCGAAACCGCAGGCGCTTCGGCAGGCGTCAGTTTTCCGCTTTGGAGGTCCAGTTTCCACACATAGATCTTGTCCAACCCGAGATCCACGTGCAGGACAAATCTGCCCGAAGGGTCGGTCTTGATCATGTGGGCGTGCGTCCGATCATGTCCGCTAAAGGCGAAACTTCCCGGAGGTGCATTCGCGGCCACCGTCGGTCCAATCGTGCCAGTCGGTTCCATCACGTCGGTCGCCTCGCCGATCCTCCCGTCGGCCTCGATTGGCAGCACCGCGATCGATCCACCGAAATAGTTCGCAACGAGCAGATATCGCCCGGAAGGATGGATACTCACGTACGTGGGTCCGGCTCCACCGGAAGGCGCGGAGCCGAGCAATTCCAAGTTCCCAGTCGCTGGGTCGATCGAGAACGCGCTGATCGTGCCATGCTTGCCGGCGCCCACACGATCGGTTTCGTTGGCCGAATACAGTCGAGTTCCGCTGGCGTTGATGGCGACATGGCTTGGACTCGTCCCCAGCGGAAAATCGCCAATCGGCGTTAGCTCACCGGTCTGGCGATCCACCTCAAACAAATGAATCCCCCGACCATTGCCCGGCGGCAAATCGACCTGCGTCGGCAATACGTCCTGCAGCGGTGAGCTAAACGTACCGACGTACGCCAACAATCTCTTGGGCGAACCAGCTGCTTGCCCACGAGCGGTCTCGAGCACCAGCGGAGCTGCCGCCGTCAATGCGAGCGATGAAGCCAGAAATGAACGCCGCGAGGGCCGACTTGCAAATCCCATCAAGGTTATCCAGGTGTTTGTTCGCGAAACTCGATCAAGACGCACTCTCCCAGCGCGACTTTGGCCACCGAGCGTGTGCAGCCCGGGCCGGTAAGTTCGCAGCTGAGTACCGACAGCGCCAAGCATTCTGGCTCGACATTGTCCGTGAGCGATTGTAACCGCTCCAGCCGGAGGCGACATCGATTGGCCCAGAACCGAACGGACGCGACCTGGGCTGTGGCTGTTGATACCAATTGACTCGGGTCGACTGTCTCAGAGAGAGCCACGGTGTCTCAGAGGAAGACGGAGCATACCCGCCAGACGGGGCTAACCGACCGCGCTTGGGTTCATTTGCAAGCGGCTCTGAGGCGGTGAACGATTGTGAGTATTTCTGCGGCCGGGGTGCGTTTTGAAAGCATAGTAAGCGAATTCCGACGATCTCTCGGTTATCCAACTGTCGGCAAGCGACGCCCCTCATAGCCGCGAAACAGAGTCATGTAAGTCAGTCATTTTCTTGGCCTACTTTTTGCTCTTACCTACACGGCAGTGCTCATTGACCCTTCCGCCGATCGAGTTGGCGGAAACGAACTGGATCCGAGGACGACCTGATGCTCAGCATTCTCTACAGCGAAACCGTCGATAGCGATCTGCAGGAGTCGCTGTATTCGGAACCCGCAGCAGACGAGATGAAGGACCAGTCGAGTTTGTCAATGGACGACACGTTCATGAAAAAGAATCTGTACTTCCACGACTTTCAGAATCCGAGCCGCACCTGCGAGTGCGGGCTGAGCATTCTGGAGTACTGGGATGAGCCCAATAAAAGCGTCTGCCCCGTCGTGTGCGACGGACTGTGCGACCTCCTGCCGATGCTGCCGGATTGATTCGCCAGCTTTCGGTGCGGGTTGAGCGTTCTCCCATAACCGCGATCTGGCCCCGGACCGTCCTGGGGCTAGGCATCGATACCGGCCGCCTGCTGCGATTCCGTTGATACTGCCTGAGCCGACGGACCGGTTCGGAAAACGACCAGGCCCAACGGAACCGCTCAACGCCGTGGATCATTCGGCGTGCGTCGCGGGCTCGAATCGGCCACTGTTGACGTTGCTCCGTTAAGCACGTGGACGCCATGTCCAGACGTATCTGAACTTGCAGCGGTCTGACAACTCCGCCGCCCTTCCGCAGGCTAATCTGAGCGCGGCATGCGATTCGCCGCCGCTATCGTGAGCGGTGGGTCGCAGCGTCACCCCGATGGCACTTCCGGTTTGTTGTACGCTTCCCGGCCCCTCGCCGCGGAAACCTCTGCCTACTCTCCGGCTGGTAACGTTTGAGCGCGGTTGACCAGCCGAAGGAAAGACGTCGCGAGACAACTTTTGAACGCGATGTCCTTTCGCGCCTCGGGTTTGCAGTAGAATCTTTTCATCGTGCGATGAGGGCACCGAGCGAAGTGTGCGAATGCTCCTCGGTGACGTACCTGACCGCCGTTTGCTGACACCAACCTTCTCCTAGAGGCTTGAGACGCGATGACCACCGACCCCTCGGCTACGTTGCCCAATGTCGCCTGGAGCTACGAGGAGGCATTTTCGCGCAATCTGGGGTTGATCAATCCTGAAGAACAGCAGCAATTGCGTTCGGCCCGCGTGGCAATTCCCGGGATGGGTGGCGTCGGCGGCCTGCACCTGATGACTTTGACCCGCATGGGAATCGGAAAGTTTCGTGTTGCCGACGCTGACGCGTTCGAGGCCAAGAATTTCAATCGGCAGTTTGGTGCAACAATTGATACGATCGGACGCCCAAAAGCCGAAGTGCTCGCCGCCAATGCTAAGGCGGTGAATCCTGAAGCCGAAATCGACGCGTGGACCGAGTTTGTGACACCTGCGAACGTCGCCGATTTTCTTGACGGCGTCGACGTAGTTGTCGACTCGGTTGATTTCTTTGCGTTTGAGACTCGGCGTCTCCTCTTCCGCGAAGCTCAGCGCCGCGGGATCTGGGTGATCACCGCAGGCCCCATCGGCTTTAGCGCCGCCTGGCTGCTTTTCGACCCACAGGGCATGAAGTTCGATGAATACTTCGATTTGCATGACTCGATGGAGCCCGTGGACCTTTTCTCGTCGTTTTTGATCGGCCTGACCCCGCGAGCCACGCACATGCCTTACATGGACCTGTCATACGTGGAGGCGAGTGGGCGCGGACCATCCGTGGCCGCAGCCTGCCGGTTGTGCAGCGGTGTGGTGGGAGCAGAAGCCGTTAAAATACTGCTCAAGCGGGGCGACTTGCGGCCCGCCCCCTACTACGCGCAGTTCGACGCGTATCGCTGCATCCTGCGAAAAGGTCGCATGCCGCTTGGTAATCGCAATCCTATCCAACGCCTTAAACGAAGCGTGCTGCGCAGCCGCATGCTCAAGCTTGGCTACGGCCAGTCCAACGCGAAGTAGGAATGGTTGTCAGCCGCGGCTGCAAATTCAAGGACGCTGGGTATTTGCCTTCAACCAGAACGCGGTGGCACAATCTCTGCGGCGCCGTGTTAATCAGGTGATTCAACCACTTACTCCCAGAACGTCTGACGGCTCAAACATGTCGAAGTCAGCCCTCGATACATTGCTCGATGCTGCAATCCTGGCTCCTTCGGGTGACAACACTCAGCCTTGGCGGTTTACGGTCGATCGATCGGCAGGAACGATTGATCTCAGGGTCGATGCCAGCCGTGACCCGTCGCCGATGAACTCCGGGCAGCGGATGGCACGGATTGCGCTGGGTGCCGCTCTAGAGAACATGACGCAAACGGCGGATCGCAACGGCTGGTCCTACCGAGTCGAAAATCCGCCCTCCGGCGCGTTGGCGAGATTTACCCTCGATGGTAATCCGCCAGCCGGCACGATCGAGGCGACTCTGGCCGACCGGAATACCAATCGACGCACTTATGATGGCCGCCCGCTCTCAGCGGACGTGCTCGAGAAGCTCTCAACTAAAACCGGCTCGTACGGATCGGCTAAATCAGTGCTGATCACCGATCCAGCCACTCTTGCACGCCTGGTGGATCTGGTTAGCCGGGCCGATGCCATCATGCTTGGCACACAAGCGCTGCGAAACGCTTTCTTAGCAAAAGTTCGTTTCGATGCGGCGCCGACTGCGGAGGTGGATCATGGCTTGTCGCTTGGCTCGCTCGAGGTTTCACTGTCCGATCGCCTGTCGCTGCGAATGATGCATACATTGCCGCCACCTGACGGATTGATGCGGGCGTTGGGAGCGCGGCGAATTTTCTCTCGTGTCGCCAGTAAACTCGCGTCGAGCGCATCGGCGATTTGCCTAATTGTCAAGCCTATCGGTGACTCACAAGTCGCAGCGCAGGAAGGAGCAGTTGCCGCCAGCCCAGCAACCCTCGACGACGCGCAGTCTGACCTCGATGTCGGGCGAGCTTGGCAACGCCTCTGGCTGGAACTGACGCGGCAACAGCTCGCCGGCCAACCGAT
>CALELC010000254.1 GCA_937904535.1 uncultured Planctomycetaceae bacterium | reverse complement strand
GACGATCATCACGTTCTCGGCCCGGTCCTTGGCACTGGCTCGCAGCGTCTCGGTTGCCAGGTGATCGGTCGCGGGATCGCCGGTCCGAACGGCGGTGCCCTTGATCGGCCGAGTCTGCACGGTGCCCTGCCGCAGCCGTAAGAATCCTTCGGGTGACGAGCTGGCGACTTGAAAGCTGCCGCCATCGTAGTATCCGGCCAGCGGCGCGGGGTTAGCTTGCCGCAGTCGCAGGTACAGCGCCGCGGCGTCGCCGCGCGCGGGGGTGATCAGCCGCTGCGCCAAATTGACCTGAAAGGAATCGCCGCGGCGAATCCGCTCGATGATCTCCGCGACCGCGGCCTGATAGTCTGCCGAGCTGAAGTTGCTCAGCACCTCATCGCGGTTGGTCGCAAAATGCCTCGGCGGCGAATGGGCTGTGTCCCCGGCGAGTGACGCGGGGTAAGCGGCGCGGTCAGGCTGCGGTGCCGGTTCGCGTGGCGGTTGGCTAAGTGTCTCAAGGACGGTGTTCAGTCGCTGCTGCGCGAAGGCCTGGTCTGCAGCAAAGCTGGCGTCGCGAAAACCTTGGCTGATGATCCAGCTCGCTCCCGTGAGTGAATCGTGAGCAATTACCCAGTCGTACAGGCCGACGCTGACCGCCGGGGTCGGCAGATCGTCGTGGGCGGCGACCCCGGTATCGTCTAGCCAGGCTGCGGCTTCGTAGCCCCACAGGCCCGCGAGTCCGCCTTGGAACGGTGGCAAGTCGGCCCGGTGCGAGCGCGGTAAGTCAGCCGCCCACCGCTGCAGCTGCGGCCAGGGACTATTATCCGCAGTTGATGCCTGCAGATGCACGACCGGATCAGCGCAGAGAAAGCTGTACCGACCCATGGTATCGCCGCCGGGGCCGATCGCTGGACCCGCAGCCGCCGAGTCGAGCCACAGACAGTGCGGCAGGCGGCTCAATTGCTCGAAGGCCTGAGGCAGCGAGAAATCAGCAGGCAGACGATGGACCAGAGGAAGTGACACGGACAGAACTGGATGGAGCAGAGGGAGGAGTGGGCCGGAGTGTCGGCAGGACATTCAGTGGAACGGTTGCACGGTCGGTTCAGGCGTGGAGCTAGGGGCCGGGACAGGAGCACGCCGCAAGCTGCGAGGCTCGGTTGTTCCGTAGACCTCGGGCTCCACGGATTTTATGGCCTTCCCGCCGATCGTGAATTAAACTGGTCGGATTAGTTTCCACCTCGTCGGATTCATGCCCATGCTGATTTTCTACGCCTGGGTCGTCTTTTTAGTGGCGATCATTCTTTCCGTGCCCATCGTCTATCTGATCGAATCCTCGCGTGCCAAGAAAGCCCGGGCAGCCGCTGAGCCGGAAGTGGCGCCGTCGGATGAGTTCGAAGGCGAGCCGGTGATGGAGGAAACGCCCGACGAAATGCCCGAAGATTTGAGCGAATTCGGCGGCGGCACACCGGTCGGCGAAGACGATTTCTCGGCGTTTGAAGAAGAGTTCAAGTAGTCGGTCGATGGCGAGTTCGTTGGTGAAATGACTTTCAGGCTGATCAGGCGGGGGGGCTGCTGGTCTGGCGCCCGAACGCCGCGGCGCACCACTTGGCTTGTGGACGCTCTGCCGGCGCAGCGGCCGAGTTGACCTGACACGGCGGTCGCGGTTTGGTTTAATGAGACTTCGTCTGCTTGTCTGGAGTCCTACCGCTAGCCCTGGGATCGCTTCCCCTGAACGCTGCTGCTAAACCCGCACCGCTGATCGACCCGACGTTTCTGTTTCGCTTTGAGTTGGCGATCCGACGGCACGACTGCACCTGGAGTTCCAGCGGATTGGAACTGCCACCGGAGTGTCGGATCCCGTGCTTTGCCACGCTCTCGGGCCAACGCGAGTTCGCCGACGTGCGGATGGCTTGGGAGCCGGGCGGAATCGGGTTTGTCGTCGAGGTGTCTGGCAAGCAGGCGCCGCCGTGGTGCCGCGACTCACGGCTGGAGGACAGTGACGGCTTCCATTTCTGGATCGACACCCGCTGTAGTCCCGGGATTCACCGCGCCACGCAGTACTGCCACCGATTTTTGTTCATGCCCGCTGGCGGCGGGCCGCTGAAGTCGCAGCCGATGACCGGGTTGATGCCGATCAACCGGGCGCGACAGAACCCAAAATCGCCTCCCAGCGGCAGCATCCAGGTGTACGCCAAGATGCGGGCGGATGGTTACCGGCTGTCGGGGCGGATCGCCGCCACTGCGATGACCGGTTTTGATAGTGAACAGTATCCGCGAGTCGGACTGTACTACGCTGTGATCGACCGCGAACTCGGCTGGCAAACCTTGACGCTTAGCGGTGATTATGCCGTGGCCGAAGACCCCAGTTTGTGGGGCGAAGCGGTGCTCGTTGCGGGCGCTGGAGCCTAAGTCGCGGTGGTGGCTGGCATGCAGGTGGCGGAGCCGCAAAAAGGGTGTGATCGATCGGGCGCCGCAGCGGTTATTCGAAAAAGCCAGCCTGTCACCGGACGAGCGTCCTGCGGCCACCGTCATCACCGCCGGCCCTGCGGTCCCGCCTGCCATCGGCCGCGATTGGAAGCGGTTGGCGGCTGATTCACGTAATACTCAGGTAAATGAACCCCCTGCGGCGAACTTGCGCCTAGCCGCAGAGTTCTAAAATCCTACACTATTGATTCATTCTGCGGATGCCGCACGATCGATAGAACCGTTAAAAGCTGGCGTCAGCTCGATCGAGCATTTCCGCCTTTCGCTTCCCTCCTCCACCACCAAACCATCGTGACCAAGATCCTCTCGGAAACCGGCAGCGGCAAGACCATTCACACTGTTTCGGGCATTACCGTTCGACTCTGTGGCGACTCCGGTGATGGGATGCAGTTGCTCGGGACCCAGTTGACCAACACCAGCGCGCTGGCGGGCAACGACGTCGCGACGTTTCCGGATTTTCCGGCCGAGATCCGCGCTCCTCGCGGCACCCGAGCGGGCGTGAGTGGATTCCAGTTGCAGTTTGCTAGCGAGGAGATCTTCACCCCCGGCGATTTGCTGGATGCGTTGGTGGTGATGAACCCGGCAGCGCTGGTCACGAATATCGGCGATCTGCGCAAGGGCGGTATTCTGATCGCCAACGAAGACGGTTTCAATGACAAAGAGTTTAAGCTCGCCAAGCTCGACTCCAATCCGCTTGAAGGCGACATCCTGGAGCAGTCCTACCGCGTGTTTAAGGTGCCGATGACGCGGCTGACCCGCGATGCGGTCTCCGAACTTGGGCTGAGCAACAAAGAAGCCGAGCGGTGCAAGAACTTCTTCGCAATGGGGCTGGTGTACTGGCTGTTCGGCCGTTCGTTGGAACCGACGCTGCGGTTTATCAACGACAAGTTCGGCAAGAAGCTACCAGAAGTCGCGCGGGCCAACGAAGCGGCGCTGCGTGCTGGTTGGGCTTACGGCGAAACGACGGAAGCGTTCGGCCTGAGCTATCAGGTGGAGGCCGCGCATCTGGAGCCGGGAACCTACCGTAACATCATGGGCAACCAGGCGCTTGCTTGGGGGCTGTTGGCCGCTGCGTCGCTGTCGGGCAAGGAGCTGTTTTACAGCACCTACCCGATCACGCCGGCGAGCGACATCCTGCACGAATTGACCCGCTTCAAAAACTTTGGAGTGCGGACCTTCCAGGCAGAAGACGAAATCGCTGCTTGTGGTGCAGCCATCGGCGCGGCGTTTGGCGGCGGGATGGGGGTGACGGCCAGCAGCGGCCCTGGGATCGCGCTCAAGGCTGAAGCGATGGGCTTGGGCGTGATGCTCGAACTGCCGATGGTGGTGATCAATGTCCAGCGCGGCGGTCCGAGCACCGGTCTGCCAACCAAGACCGAACAGAGCGATTTGTTGCAGGCGATGTTCTGCCGCAACGGCGAAGCCCCGCTGCCGATCCTCGCTCCCCGCAGCCCCGGCGACTGCTTTGCCGTAGCGATCGAAGCATGGCGAATCGCTGTGGAGTGCATGACCCCGGTGATGATTCTGTCGGACGGCTACATCGCCAACGGCAGCGAACCGTGGAAGATCCCCGACCTGACCCATTTCCCGCGGATCAACATCACGCACCCGACCGATTCCGGTGCGGCAGGCGGACCGTTCATGCCGTACGCTCGCGATGAGAATCTGGCTCGTCCCTGGGCAATCCCCGGCACGCCTGATTTGATGCACCGCGTCGGTGGCTTGGAAAAAGAAGATCGTACCGGCAACATCAGCTACGATCCGGCCAACCACCAGCACATGGTCAACACTCGTGCCCGCAAGATCGATGAGATCGCCGAGCGCGTGGCGCCTCAAGATGTCTATGGCAAAACCAGCGGCGACATTCTGTTGGTCAGTTGGGGCGGCACCTACGGGGCCTGCCATACGGCCGTGCGGCAGTGCCAGAAGGCCGGTCTGTCGATCAGCCACGCCCACCTGCGCTACCTCAACCCGATGCCGTCAAACATCGGTGAATTGCTGAAATCGTTCAAAACGGTTTTGGTGGCTGAACTCAACTCTGGCCAGTTGCGGATGTTGCTGCGAGCTAAGTACCTGGTCGACTGCGTTGGAATCAACAAGGTCCAAGGCAAGCCGTTCACGGTTCATGAACTGGTCGACCAAATCAAGGCCCACGCGCTGCCGCACCAGGCCGAAGCGGTTCATCACAAGGCTGGATAGGACTGCCGCGTCGCAGGTTTCCGCCGCTCCGGCAGCCGGGCTGCACCGAGCGGCTTTGACCGCACACCTCCCACATTTTCCACTTCAGGTTTCCTTTGCCATGTCGCTGCCTGTCCTCAAAGCCGCCGATTTTGCCAGCACCCAAGAAGTTCGTTGGTGCCCCGGTTGTGGCGACTATTCAATCCTCGCTCAGATGAAGAAGGTGCTGCCGGAAATCGGCGTGCCGCGCGAGAAGATCGTGTTCATTAGCGGAATCGGCTGCAGCAGCCGGTTTCCTTACTATATGAATACGTATGGGATGCACAGCATCCACGGCCGGGCACCTACCTTTGCTACCGGTTTGAAGTCGACTCGGCCGGACTTGATGGTGTGGGTGATCACCGGCGACGGCGACGCGCTGTCGATCGGCGGCAACCACTTCATTCATGTGCTGCGCCGCAACCTCGACATCAACATCGTGCTGTTTAACAACCGGATCTACGGTTTGACCAAAGGTCAGTACAGCCCGACCAGTGTTCAGGGCCAAGTCACCAAGAGCACGCCGATGGGCGCGATCGACCATCCGCTCAACCCGCTGAGCATCGCTCTGGGGGCGGAGGCAACGTTCGTTGCCCGGAGCATCGATGCGCATGTCACGCACTTGGGTGAAACACTCAAACGCGCTGCGGAGCACAAAGGCACCTCGCTCGTCGAGGTTTATCAGAACTGCAACGTGTTCAACGATGGCGCGATGGCTTATGCCCAGGAAAAAGGCCAGCGTTCAGAAAACGTGGTGGAACTCGAACACGGCAAGCCGCTGATCTTTGGTCGCGAACGCGACAAAGGCATTCGCTTGGTCGGCAGCCATTTGGAAGTCGTTTCGCTGGCTGACACGCCCGTCGATGATCTGTTGATCCATGACGAAAAGGATCCGAATCCGGCCATTCAAATGATGCTCGCCCGGATGCGTCACCCTGATATGCCGGAGCCGATCGGTGTGCTTCGCGCTGTCTCTGGAGTGCCGACCTACGACGAGCAAATCAATCAACAGGTCCAATTGGCGAAGACCCAACGTGGACTGGGGGACTTGCAAACCTTGATCAGCAGCGGCGACACCTGGGTTGTAAACTAGGTATCTGCCGGAGTTGATGAGGACACAAAGGGAATGAGGTCAGGAGGCAATGGTGCGAGTTGCCCTGTCGGGCAGTTGGCAGCCGATTGGCTGACCTCATCACCACGCCTCCGATTGATGCTCCAATAATCCGACGTCTGTTTCTTTTGCCGCACCTCCATCTCAAGGAATGAGTTCAACATGCCTCGCGGAAAGACTTACGACAACGCTGCCGTGTGCATTGGCGACACTCCGATGATTCGCATCAATCGCCTCGTGCCTGACGGTGGGGCGACGGTGTTTGCCAAATGCGAGTTCTTTCAGCCGCTCAACAGCGTTAAGGACCGAATCGGCGCTGCGATGATCGCTGCTGGCGAGAAGGCCGGCAAAATCAACGCTGACACCCATATTGTTGAGCCGACCAGCGGCAACACCGGCATCGCGTTGGCATTCGTCTGTGCGGCCAAAGGTTATAAGCTGACCCTGACGATGCCCGAATCGATGTCGGTGGAACGCCGAGCATTGCTGCGGGCGATGGGCGCCAACTTAGTGCTCACGCCAGCCGGTGACGGCATGAAGGGCGCGATCGCGAAGGCGACCGAAATCGTCTCGCAAACCGAAAACGCCTACATGCCGCAGCAGTTCGACAATCCGGCGAACCCTGCGATCCATGAAGCGACTACTGGCCCCGAAATTTGGGAAGACAGCGGACACAACATCGATGTGCTCGTAGCGGGCGTGGGCACCGGCGGTACGATCACCGGTGCGACGCGGTTCCTCAAACGCATGAACCCGAACTTCAAAGCCATCGCGGTGGAGCCCAAGCACTCGCCCGTGATCAGCGGTGGTTCACCGGGCAAGCACCGAATTCAAGGAATCGGTGCGGGATTCATTCCCAAAAACCTCGATGTGTCGCTCATCGATGATGTGATTCTCGTTGACGACGAAGATGCTTTTGCTTGGGGCCGCCGGCTGGCACGCGAAGAAGGCATCGTCGCCGGGATCAGCAGCGGCGCGAACATGTGGGCCGCCGCGCAAGTTGCTGCGCGCCCTGAGTTCCAAGGCAAACGGATCGTCACCGTGATGTGCAGCCTCGGTGAACGCTACCTCAGTACGCCGTTGTTCGGTGACTTGGGCATGTAGTTCAGCGTCCCCGAATGCTGGGGGTGAGCGGCATAGCAAACTATCCCGCTGGCCGCTAGCGACTATAATTGCGCTAAGCGTCCGGCGAGTTGGCGGCGCCGGTTAATCTCATTCCTTTGCCTCCAATCGCGACCAGTGGCCAGCGGATTCATGAAGCGTGCCCAGCATCTTGACCATCTCTTGTCTCAGTGGGC
Organism: uncultured Planctomycetaceae bacterium; assembly: GCA_937904535.1. Taxonomy (GTDB): domain Bacteria; phylum Planctomycetota; class Planctomycetia; order Pirellulales; family Pirellulaceae; genus UBA6163. The sequence goes on along the minus strand of CALELC010000254.1, from coordinate 2,239 downwards.
ATTTGATCCCAATACGCTGAACGCTCGTTTGATCAAGGGTCACGACGGACGCGACGTGCTGCAGATGCGCGTCGATATGGGAATCCTGCAGATGGAGACCACCGGGCGCCCCGATGGCGCGCAGCCCAGTGGTTGTGAGACCTATCTGGATTACTTGCAAGGTCTCCTGCTGGAAGATCCCGATCGCAAGTTGGATGACGCGGAATGCGGTGAGGTCGACCGCGAGTTTCTGCAGTTCTATCACCGCCGGATCTGCTGGCTGCGGCTGCAGTATTACCACCGAGCGGTGATGGATGCTGATCACACGTTGCGGTTGATGGACGTCAGCGATCGGATGAGTCCGGACGAAGAATGGACGAACTCTCATGAGCAGTATCGTCCCTTCGTGCTGTTCCATCGCACTCAGGCTGAAGCCTTGGCGGAGCTCGAGGACAGCAGCGCTGAAGAAGCCGTGCAGGCGATCAACAGCGGCTTGGAATCGATTCGTGGGTTCTTCATCAAGCATGATGCGGAAGAGCATTTTGATGACGATGAACTGGTAAAACGGTTGATCGACCTGCGCGAGTCGCTCCGCCATGAGTACTCCGTCGGCCGCACGCTCAAAGAACGGCTCGAAGAAGCCGTTCAGCAGGAGCACTACGAATTGGCCGCGAAGCTTCGCGACGAACTTTCGCGCCGCGAGGCGCACTGAGCGGTCGCTTCCCGAAGCTTGCCTGCCAGGCTCGATTGGCCTGGCTTTCGGCTATTGCTGCTCGCCTGCTTGTAATCGGCATGCGCTCTTGACCGGCAGGTCCTCATGTCGAGCGTGAGGGACGCGCTATGGCTCTATAGGGCTGTTGGTAGCCATCCGGTTTGGGTGTTTCCCGCCTGCTTACTGCTTTCTGGTGGCAGTTTCTTGAGCACTAAGGTGAGGCTGGTGGCGTTTAAAACGGTGTGGCAGAATCGCAGCGACCCACCCAAGTAGGTTTTAAGCGGTTGACAATGAGATGCCTGGCGGTTAATTTGCCCGCCCCACCACGAGTACCCCATTCATATACCTTACTTGCAGGGACGCTTTCGCATTTCTGTTGAAATGCCACCTCGCTGATTGCTTTCAGCTGGAGGTGCAGCAAAAAGATCCCCCGCAGGCATTTTTCGACAAATGCCGGAGCGAGAACTGTGTTGACGAACAAGGCTCGTGGTGTGTCGCTGCAATGTTTTGAGACCGGCTGCAGGTCTCGGGTTAGTCATCTTTCCTTTTTTAAGTGTTCTCATGAACTCGGTTAGCTGCAAACGAGCGGGTTTCACCCTCGTCGAACTCTTGGTAGTGATCGCGATCATCGGCGTGATGGTCGGACTGCTTTTGCCGGCCGTGCAGTCGGCTCGTGAGGCCGCGCGACGCATGTCGTGCAGCAACAACAACAAACAGTTAGGCCTGGCGCTGCACAACTATCACGACACCTATTCGCGTTTTCCCATTGGAGTGTTGGCTGATCGGTTGAACCTGTCGCTGACGGCTGCTGGTCGGACCAACCCAGGCAGAATGTCATGGATGCCATCGCTGCTGCCATTCTTGGAGCAGGGTGCGCTGTATGAGCAATTGGCTCCTTATATGGCTTCTCGTACCTCCAATAACTTTCCTAGCAATTTGATGAACACGCCGATTCCGGCGTTGATGTGCCCCTCCGACCCGGGCAGTCCGAAGACCGGCGAAATGCACGGCACCGCTGGCCAGGATCCTCCACACGACTTGAACGACGGATTCCATGGCAACTATTTGCTCTGTCATGGCAACACCGAAGTGACCGAGGCAAACTCGACTAACCTGAACGGTATGTTCTTTTACATGTCCAAAACGCGGTTCGCCGATATCATCGACGGTACTTCCAATACCGTAATGGGCGCCGAAGTGGCACTCGTCCGTGAGATCGCTGGGCAGCGAGATTGGCGCGGACGGTACTATCGGGCCGATCACCTCAGCAGCCTTGTCAGCACCTTCCAGCCACCCAATACGACGTTGGCTGACAAAATGCGAACCTGCCAAGCAGGCAATCCCGACTACGCCCCTTGTGCCGATAGCGTGAACCCGCAGGTAATCTACGCACGCAGTCGCCATCCGGGCGGCGTGCAAGTTTTGCTCGGTGACGGCAGCGTCCGGTTCGTCTCCGAATCGATTAACACCCAGGTCTGGCGTGACCTGGGAACGCGGGCCGGCGGTGAGGTGATTGCGGAATATTAAGCCGAAAGCCGCACCTGGTCA
>CALELC010000253.1 GCA_937904535.1 uncultured Planctomycetaceae bacterium | reverse complement strand
CTAGTTGACGCCATGGCCTCGGCAGCCCGGTTTTTGAAGAAAGTTTGCGCTGTGGCACTGGCCCTTGGTGCCACCTCCACGCAGCCGCTCCCTAGGGAACTGCAGTTCGACCCGGGCGCGAATACCGGGCGCGAATACCAGGCCGAGCGGAAGAGACAGCTTGCGGCCAATCAAGAAGCAGGGGGCGATGTTCTAAATGTAGAACATCGCGGTTTCGGACTCGGTCGATTGCCGGACCAGATCGGCCAGCGTGATCGATGCCAGTACTTCGCGATAGGCGTCGGCGGCCTGGTCCCAAAGCTGTTTAAGCTGATGCGAAGCCGGCGTCGGCAACGACTCAGCGCTGCAGCCGCCTTCGCTACAGCCGACCGCTTCGGCGATTTCCAGTAGGGTAAGCCCGCTCAAGCCGCTCGCCAAGCGATAGCCGCCGCTGCTGCCGCGGGTACTCGTCACCCAGCCCGCCGTTTTGAGCTGTTGCAGGATCTGCACGAGGAACGGCTGCGGGATACCATGTCGCGCCACGATCTCGCGCAGCGCCAGCGGTTGCTGGCGCTGCTCGGCGGCAGCCAACTCCAACATCGCCAGTGCTGCATAGTGGACCCGAGCTGGGATTTGCATGACCGCCTCCGCCTAAGCCGTGTGCAGACCGCACTCTTTCTTTTCAAACCCGCTCCAGCGTCCCGCTCGCTCGTCTTCACCCAACTGCGTTGCGCGGGTGCACGGCCAGCAGCCGACGCTGGGATAACCCTTGTCGTGTAAGGGGTTGTAGGGAATGTTGTGATCGGTGATCAGTTTCCAAACTTCCTTCTTCGTCCAATTGGCCAGCGGGCTGATCTTCACCAACTGGAACTTGGCGTCCCAACCGACGATCGCGGCGCGGCTGCGGTCCTCGCTTTGATCGCGGCGGATGGCGCTGGCCCAGGCATGCATCCCGCGAGCGGCCTCGTGTAGCACTCGCAACTTACGGTCGAAGCAGCAGCGGTTGGGGTCGGTTTTGTAGACCGGCCCACCGTGCAGGGCTTCATACTCTTCAACGGTCGTATCAGGCCGTTTCAGCTGCACTTCGATGCCGTAACGCTGCTTAACCCGTTCGCGCAGTTCGAGCGTTTCCGCAAACTGATAGCCGGTGTCGAGATTGAAGATCGGCGTCTCGGGAGCGATCTCAGCGAGCATGTGAATCAGCGTCATCCCTTCGGGACCAAACGCTGTGGCCATCGTAAAACGCGGGGCAAAGCGATCGACCGCGTACCGCAGAATCTCTTGGGGCGTAGCCGATTCCAGTTCTGCGCTCTGCTGCTGCAACTCGGTCAGAAACGCTTCGGTCGGTTCCAGCGGCGGGTCGGCGGCCAACGCCCCGCGCAACTGATCGGCCTGCGGCTCGGGGGAGCGAACTTGCAACACGGGCAGGGGCGGGGCGGTTACAGAGGGCATGCTAGATCGTTGGCTCGCGTGTGGAAGGCCCATGAAGATCATCCTGGTGGAAGTCACGCAAACTGTACATACATGATCGAATTAGTCAAGTATCGGCTTTCTTCGGTTGCCAGCGTGCGAAAGATTGAGAAAAAGACGGCGGATGCGCTGCTGAACAACGTACAATGAACCTGAGCCCAAACGCCCTGGACCAGCCTGGGCGTGAGGTCGATGCCGCAGTAGTATCGACCGCGGCCTGTCGCAGGTCAGCGTGATTCGCGCACTTTTCGTTATCCTCGTTTCTACCGGCACTGATGAATCAGAGATTTGTGCTCCGCTGCCCGGGGCAAACGGCGGCTGGCCTACTGCTGCTGTTCGCCAGCACCGTCACCGGCGACTCCGGCAACGTGTCGGCTGCGGATGTGGTGCAACTCCGTGGCGGTGGCCAAATTGAGGGCAAGGTTGCGCGGATCGAGTCGGCGAAGGTGCCTTATGCCGTCGTGCAGGCCGATGAGAAAATCAAAATCGCGATTCCCGAGAGTCAGATCAATCGCGTTGCGGAAGCGGCGAACCTAGCGGAATATCGCCGCCGTGCTGCCGCGACACCGGCCGACGCCGAGCAACAGTACGAGTTGGCGCGGTGGTGCAAGCAACAGCAACTGCATGCTCAGCACCGCCATCACCTGCAGCGGGCCATCGCGATCGACCCCGATCATGCGCGGGCTCGAGCTTCGTTGGGATATGTCAGCCACGAAGGGAAGTGGGTACGGGCCAGCGAACTGCAGAAAAGCCGCGGTCTGATTTCGGTCGGCGGCAAGTACCGCTTGCCTGCGGAAGTGTTGATTTCTCAGATGCAGCGGGAAACCGATGCCAAAGCGAAGATCTGGGCCCGTGACATCGATCGGCTCAAGAAACAGATTGCGCGGGGCGGTGACCGCGGTGCCGAGGCTTGGGCGGCGCTGGCAGCGATCGATGATCCGACCGCTGCTTGGGCGATTGGCAAAGATTTGACCGAGGGCGTCAAGCAACCGCGCGACCTGCGGATGTTTTGGATCGGCAAACTCGCGCAGTTCGCTAACCCGCCGGCGCTCGAAGCGCTGGTCCGGGTCGGTTTATCCGATGGCGATTCGGTGGTCCGGGAAAAGGCGCTGGAGACGCTCCGGCAAGTTGCTCCGGCAACCGCGATTGCCAACTACCTGCCGATGCTTCGCAGCAACAACAATACGACCGTCCGCCGGGCCGCCGAAGCGCTGAGTTACTTTCCGGATCCCGAGTTAGCGCTGCCGCTGATCGATGCCCTGGTGACCGAGCACAAGACTGTGATTCCTGCTGACCAGAGCACCAACGTCGGCTTTAGCAGCAACGGTTCCGGTGGCTTGTCGACCGGTGGGAAGGCCCAGACGATTACGAAGCGGATCGAGAATCCGCCGGTACTCAATCTGCTGCGGCAACTGGAACCCGAGGTCAACTTTGGTTACGACCAACTCAGTTGGCGGCGGTACTACGCCGCGAAGCTCAGCAGCTATCGCGGCGACATTCGCCGCGACGAATAGGGCTTCTTTCCGCTGTGACACGGCCCAGTGCTTAGTAGCCGCCTTCCATCGGACTGAACTCGGCGTACACCGGCAGGTAGGGGCTGATCTGTTCGGCCTGAGCGATGCTCAGGTTGTGATAGCGGAGGAAATCGAGCACGCCGCCGCGGCCGATCGCTTCGGTGGTCGCCCGCCGGTCGGTGATGATGTTGCTGGTTTGATGCCGCGTGAAAATGTCGGTCATTTTATTCTTGATCGCCAACGCGTGATTCCGCTCGCCGAGCGTGGCGGCCAAGTAGACGTAGTCGGCCTGCAGCAAACCGGCGACGACGACATCGTCTTCACCGCGTCCGTCCGCTCCGATCGCCGCGATCACTCGCGGCAGCTCGTACACTTCTTGGCGGGCCCGCGACAGTTCCACACGCATGTTGACCAGCGAAAAGGTCCAAGCCAGTCGCGGGTCGATTTCCGCAGCTCGGAACCAGGCCACCAGCGGCTTGTGAGTGAGCCGGTTGTCGGGGTCCGCCACGGTGTACAACTGAGTGCGGTCGGTGACGACGCGCGCCGTGTCGAACAAAAACGCTAATTGCTCGGGCTCACCGCCACCACCCGGTGGCTCCTGCGGCGGGCCAGCAAGATAGTCGTAACGGCGGCC
>CALELC010000252.1 GCA_937904535.1 uncultured Planctomycetaceae bacterium | reverse complement strand
CTATTGATCAATTCTCCGAATTCTGGGCGGTTGCAAAAGCCGACATGCACCCTCTCGCTGCTGCGCAGTCGTTTTTGGCTGGACGGCGACCGGGAGAATCGGGTAAGCCTTAACGCCTGTTTGGGCTTGTAGGGGGATTGCTGTGATCCCTGCTTCGTTTGCCATTTACTACAAGGCGCGTGCCGATATGTTCCGCCCGTTACTGTTGCTGCTTGTTTTCGGAATTGCCTTTCCCTTGGCCACGGCCAGCGAGACGTTAGCCGATACGGTTGTCCGCTATCGCCTGACCGACTGGAAACGCAAGCATTTGCATGATTCCGCGAAAGCCGAGAAGATCACCGACGTGCTCAAGAAGCTCGGCTGCGAAGTTGAAAAAGCCGACCACAACGGTCACATTGACGTGAAGTACCGGTGCCCGCAGTGGCGTCAGATCAGTCTGGAATCGGCCGAAGAAGCAACGCGTTGGCAACGTTGGTTCAAGGAATATCAGTTCCAGACCGATGTGAAGCAGTAGACCGGTACACGCCGGGCCAGAGCAGGGCGGCTTGAGCTGCACTGCTGTCCGGCTGACATCGCGCCAGCCCCGACGCTTCCGCTGATAGCTGCCTTGACGAGGTGGCCTCTGAAAGCGAATATAGCGTGGAAGCCTGGAGGGTAAGCGAATGGCTAGCAGGCTGATTCGAAATCAGTTGCCCAGAAATGGGTTGCGGGTTCGAGCCCCGTGCCCTCCGCTGATCGCAGTTGCTAAAGACCGCCGATGAGAATCGGCGGTCTTTTTTTGTTGACGCACTGCCCAGTCGCTCGGCCCCGCTTCGGAACCAGCGATCTGCGGACCATCGATATTGACCTCGCCGAGCGGCAATTGGTACCACCGCGCCTCGAATCGGTCGTCCACTCGCACTTAAGGCAACAGAGCAGAATCATGGTCCGACATTTTGGCGTTACAGTTTCCGTGGGCATCGCGATCGCGCTGGCATCGCTGACCGGCTGCGGACAAAGCTCCACCACCAGCCAAGCTGATTCCACGGCACAGCCATCGTCCGGGGGCACCACGGCGACCGCAAACACGTCAGCCGATGTCGCTGCCGCCATGGATACCGTTTCCCACTTCCTCGATGCGGTACGCCGCGGAGGTGACACCGGCCGTGCTCATTCGATGCTGACTGCCGAAGCCTGTGCGGTTCTGGAACGACTTGGTCGCACCGTGCAGCCCATCGGTTCGCCGGATGCCGCCTTCACGGTCACCCGCAGCGAAGCTGTGCCCGATCATCCCAACACGGCACTGGTCCACAGCACGTGGAGCGAGCCAACGGGCGAGGGAAAGCACGAGTCGTATCAAGTCGTCTGGGCTTTGCAACTGGAACAGGGTCAGTGGCGGATTTCGGGCTTGGCGATGGAACTCGATCCGACGCAGCCGCCGATGATCGTGGACTTCGAAGATCATGTTGAGATGGCGAACCTGTTCCGCAGCGAAGCCGACGCAGCCTCCGCATATTCGGCAACTTCCGATTCGTCGGCACCTGCTAGCGAAGTATCTCAAACTCCGCAACAGCCGGCTAAATACTAAACCGCGTCCCTCGGTTGAGTCGTTTTTTCTCGGTGAGCGGTCAACCGGCCGCTCTCGGCTGCTGGCCACCGCCGCTTGATTAGGGCGAGTTCTTGATCGCACTGCCACTGGACAAGGGTGCGCATAACCAAATCAATCTCGCTTAACGGCATTTGATTGACCGTTAAGGCAGCTGCGGCCGCTGCTTCTTCCAACTCTGTCGATCCCATTCGGAGCCGTCCTTGGCTCTGGTCACGCCGCCCCAGCATCTTGAGTGGCAGCGACTTACGGTGCCCGTGTCGCCGGTTTCTGCACTCCAGCGGCCGGGAGTTTTTCTCTGTTCCATAATTGACAGACAAATACCCCAAGGTACGCTTGTCGAGAAGTTTGTGTGTTCGGCAATCTTTTCCCAAGTTACCAAACCGGTAATTCGGGTGAGTCGAAGTCGCGATTCAAGCTGTCCTTGATCGCGAACCAAGTCGGAGCCCGTGGATCGGGCTGTGGTTGATTTGCACAAGGATTTGCAGCTTAGTAACTCAATTTGTATCGGAGAGAATTGGAATGAGTCGTAATGTAGTGAGTGTTGCTGTGGCGTTCGCGCTGTTGATCGGCGGCGCCATGCTCGCCAGCGAGTCGGTCAAAGCCGGCCACGGCTGCGGCGGCGGACTGTTCGGTCATCATCGCAACAGCTGCAGCGGCGGCCTGTTCGGCCATCACCGCAACAGCTGCAGTGGCGGGCTGTTCAGCCATCATCGCAACAGCTGCAGTGGCGTTGTGAAGCAGAGCTGCAGTGGTGGTCTGTTCTCGCGGCTGCACGCTCGCAAGGCTGCTTCTTGCTGCGCTCCTGAGCCTGTTTGTTGCACCCCGGAACCGGTTTGCTGCACTCCGGAACCGACCTGCTGCACCCCCGAACCGACCTGCTGCGAAGCAGCTCCGGTTGTTCAAGGCTGCTGCGGTGTTCAAGTTGTCGAAGGTGCGCACGCTGCTGAAGCAGAAGCTGCTGTTGAAGGCGAAGTCGAAGTCCCCAGCGCCAGCGACGAAGTTCCTCCGGCTCCGCAGGCCGATGCTGCTGCTGACGCTCCGCCAGCTCCGCAGCCCGAGTGATCTGACACTCCGCTTTGCAACCCAAATGAACTTCGGCGTCAACGCCGATGCACGATCACCCCAGAACGAGTACAACTCGGCCTGGGGTTTTTTCGTGGACCATCCGCCAGCCAGAGCGGGGAAATTGAGGACTCGATGCACTGTTTAGGGACGCACGTTTCGGTTGCTGGAGGTCTGCACCTGGGAGTCCAACGTGGCTTGGATCTCGGCTGCCAGTGCATCCAACTGTTCACCAAAAACGCCAACGCTTGGCAAGCCAAGCCGCTGGGCGACGACGTGGTCGCCGCCTGGAAAACCGCTTGGGAAGCCTCAGGAATGGGGCACCCGATCGCTCATGCGTCGTACTTGATCAATTTGGCGTCCCCTCAGCCACCGCTGCTGCAGAAGTCGGTCGACGCCTTGGTGGTCGAGTGGCAGCGCTGCGAAACACTGGGACTGGACGGCTTGGTGCTGCACCCCGGTGCCTACACCACAAGTGACGAGGCCGAGGGAATTGCTCGAGTGGTGGACAGCATTGTTGAGGCTGCCGAACGCGTCAGCCCCCAGCGCTGCCGATTGCTGCTGGAGAACACAGCCGGGCAGGGGACGTGCCTCGGAGCGAGCCTGGCGCAGCTCGGCCAGATGCTCCAGCAGTCGATTGACCGGCTGCCAGTGGTCGCAGAACATCTCGGCGTGTGCCTCGACACCTGCCATGCCTTTGCAGCTGGGTACGCGATCAACACCGACTCAGGTTTTCGTGAGTTTCGCTCCCAGATCGACGATTTGCTGCCGCGCGATGCGGTCCGCGCGATTCATCTGAACGACAGCAAAAAACCATTGGGCAGCCGTGTGGACCGGCACGAACACATCGGCCGCGGTGAGATCGGAGCAGCTGGTTTTCGCAATTTCCTCTCCGATCCTTTGCTCGGACGGCTTCCGGGCTACTTGGAAACCGAGAAAGGCACTGATCCGGAGACTGGCCGCGACTGGGATGACGTCAACCTCGCCGTGCTCCGCTCGCTCAGCCCGCTAGCCGCTTAGGCCCCAACCGCCCAGCGGCGCTCAAATTGCTGCAAACAGCTTTGTTGGAAATGCTGCAATTGTCGTTCGCCTCTGGCGAACTATCAGCTATCCTACGCACTGCTGCTATTTCTGGTGGGTTCCCTGCGCAAGGTCGCCTGCCGTTCACCCTCCGGATCAATCCTGCCATGCGTTGCCTTCGTCCCTTGGCCTTGCTCTGCCTCACCACCTGGATCGGAACTTCCGTCACCTCCATGACCGCCACTGCCCAAGATGCCGCTGCGCCGCAGGCCGGTACTCAGGCCGACCCTGTCGGCTATTTCCTCGGAATGTCCGTTGGCCAGCAGATGGCTCAGCAAGGCTTCCAGCCGAGTGATTTCACTGGAGCGGGATTCGCCGCTGGGATCGTGGATGCCCTGGCAGGCAAAGACGCCGCTCTGACCGATCCGCAGATGCAACAA
>CALELC010000251.1 GCA_937904535.1 uncultured Planctomycetaceae bacterium | reverse complement strand
AGCAAATCTCTTAAACAGTCGATCCACGATTTCATGTCGTGCGCGGGTGCCGGCGTCGCAGTTACTGGTGTCCATTGGGTCAGCCATGTTACCAGGGATCCGCAGTGGCTGGCCGTCGGCTGGGCTGGAGTCATTTTGGCCAGGCAGAGCGTCGACCAGACGGATGCCAGCAGAACTCTCGAGTCGCCGGATGACCTTTGCCAAGTCATCCAAAACATGTTGAGGGTCATGGCCTGCATCGGAAACGATGATCAGGCGGCAGCGGCGGGCCAGGAGCGGCTCGATGCCGAGATTTTCGGAATGGCCGCCGTCTGTAAGCAGCACATTGGCGGGGGCTTTGCCCTCGGCGCTGGAGAGGCTCTGCCGCAAATTGTCGACCAGCCTCTGCAGCATGTTCGGGCTGCGCCAGTGGGTCGCTTGGGGATTGGGGAAAAGCTGCCCCATCCGCCAGTTCATGGTGTTGACGAGAAAGGCAAGAATGTGATGGACAAAGAATGCTGGTGCGATCGCGCCACCCGAAATGGCAATGGTATCAGCGATCGATGGCTGGCGTTTGCCCAGCGAGTTCGTCTCCAAGTATTGCAGTTGCCGATTGCCGCAGTAGGCAGGTGAAAGTATGAACGGCTGGAAGGGGCGGTGGAGTTGATCGGCGTGTTCCCAGGCCTCGCGAGTCAGCACTGAGGTTTGAAAAAGCGGGTAAGCCGCTCCCTGCTCATGAGTGCTTATGTCCGACAGCAGAGGGACATCGAGTTCCGGATACACTGTGCCAGGCTGGTTCTTGCTGCGGTTGAGATAGGTGCCGGCCAATCGATCACGATAGTAGCCGTGGAGGCCGGTTTCATTGGGATTGATGCAGAGGCCGAGCACAATCGCCGCTGCGAGGCTGCCAATACACCAGATCAAGCGATGGTGTTGGTCATAGTTGATTAAGTTTATCCGCCGGATTTCGTTTCGGTTCAGGAGCATTCGAGGAAATGCGGCCTCCAGTAGTCCACGATTGAGAGCAGCGTAAGCATAGTGAGGGATCGGCGCAGGGTTGCCAGTTGTCGTGCTCTCGGGGGCTAAAGGAGCAGTAGTTTGTTGCGTACTTGCGACAGCCTTGATTGTGATTAGGAGATCTCGAATGTCGGTTGGGAAGTTGTTCTTCGATAGCTTTACGGCTATGGCAGCCGTGTGCGGTTCTTCTGTGGAAAACGTGAAAAGCGACGGCCTTGCCAATAGGTCATTCAATCCTTTTGCAATATTGATGCGGAGGTCGCGTTCGGTTCTCTCAGCGTTCAGGTGAGCATTATAGATTTTTCCGCCGCTTCTAAGTTTGTGTGCCAGCAATTCTGCAAGTCCCGGAATGTACTTCGGAACATATCGCCAGCGGTACCAGGATATCGGTTCTGCGTCATTGCCGTCTGATCGAACAGGCAATGGGTATTGCATTGTTCTTCGGAGTTCTAGATCATTGTCATGCTTGGTGTTTAGGGTCGTGACGAGTGTGTTAAGTTGGTTTACTAGGTCGGTATTGCTATGCGGTCTTAACGTAACAAACAGGCCCAGGTCCGCTATGCTAATCGAAAAAGGAGTTGGGTTTGCGTCGGTGGCCGAGGAGGAGTTTGTTTCTGTAGCCGAGTGTGGAGGTGTGCTTGTAGCTGTGCGCGTGGTGGGGGTAGCAGCCGGGTTTGGGGCTGCGGCGGTAAGAAGGTTGGCTAACAGTCTGGGATCTTGAACATCCGCTGGGAGAATTGCAGGGCCGCGTGTGTTGTTGAATCCAGAAATGTTCTCTTTGGCAAAATAGCCGACGAAAACCAGGGGGACACCGATGAATAGCGCTAAGGAAACGTAATAAAAGACCCATGAGTCAAACCAGCCGCGAGGTTGTGTTCCGCTGCGTATGAGTTTTCTAGGCATCAGGAGTGGAATGCAGCCAAGTCCTACGATCGATACCAATGGAGCCCATAAATTGCTCAGCCACTGGATTCCTGACTCGCTTCCGATCGCTGAGGTGGTTGATTGGCTGTAAGTGACATCACCGTTGCCGATGACAACGGCAGTGCCGATCATCGTACTCGCGATTGCTCCAGCAAGCATCCAAATCGAAAGGTGTTTAAGCGGCGCGCTCGCTGTAATGAGACCCGTGACGTAAACCGCCAGCCACAGCATCCCAAATAATAGGGCTGGTAGAAAGCTTGCTTCCAGGTCTCGGATGTTAAACGCACTCAGATGATCACGGACCGTATAGGTGTCCAGGCATCGCCAGAGGAAGGCAACGCCCGATCCGATCGCGGTCAGTAGGCACAACTGAGGAGCTAGATTTAAGACAAATCCTGGAATGAATCGGGCCAAGAACAGATCGCTACGGAACAGGTAGTTCCCGCGGGCACTTACCCGCTGAACAAATTCTGAACTTTTGCCCGAACGTTCGAGTGCTAGATCGCAGTTGGTCTCGGAATAGGGCTGATTTCTCTTGATCGATTGAGTGAACATTCCCGCAGCGTAAGTGCCGCCGGAAACTGCTGAGAGGTAGTCGACATAGCGCATCAGTCCAAAGCGGTGGAAGGCCTGGAGGATACCCAAGGCAAATGCGGCGGAGCGAACGCCGCCGCCGGACAGGGCTAGGCCAACCGGATCCGCATCGGCCAGCGGTGGCCGATCGGTTTCCAGCGATGGGGACAGGCCGTCGCCTGGATCGGCGTCCTTGGGGCCTTTCTCAAACCAGCCATGAGCAAATTGGACGTCGTCCAGGCCAGCAACTCTGCGCCGTTCACGGAGAATGGCAAGTTCTTCGGCGAACACAATCTTCTGGTCGATGCCAGCGCGCGTCTTGGTTTCGGGCATGGAGCGACTCTTGGCTGGAAGGATCGCGTCCATGCGGCATTGTGGGAGTACGGCAGGACCCCCGAGTGTATAGCGGGTCGGATTGGGTGTCGAGAGTGGCTAAGGGTGGGGGGGCGCGGACGTACTGGCGGCGAGCGGTGGTTGCACTTCGAGGCGGGGGGCCTACAGTACGACAGGCCGGACGGTTGGCGATGCTGGCGTAACGGCGGCGGGCCGGCGGTCGATCTGGGGACGCGCAACGATTTTGCTGAAGGGATGTTCGATGTCGCTCGACTCACGACAGATGGAGTTTCTGGATGCTGCGATCGAAGAAGCGATCGTGGGGCGCGAGGAGGGTGGAATCCCGATCGGAGCGGTGCTGGTGATCGATGACGAGATCGTGGGCCGAGGACACAACCGCCGCGTGCAAAAGGGCAGTGCCATCCTGCACGCCGAAATGGACGCGATTGAGAACGCCGGCCGATTACCGGCTTCGCAGTACGCTCGCGCGACGCTCTACACCACTTTATCTCCCTGCGACATGTGCAGTGGCATGGCGCTGCTGTACAAGATCCCCCGCATCGTGATCGGTGAGAATGCGACGTTTCAGGGCCCCGAGGCCTACTTGCGCAGTCGCGGGCTCGAGATTCAAATTGCCGACGATCCACGGTGCAGCTCCTTGATGCGCGAATTCATCGAGCGCCAGGCCGCGTTATGGGATGAGGATATCGGGGTCTGAGCCGGAGAAGTGCGTGTCAACCGCTAGCTAAGATCGCTGGAGGCCCGTATTTTGGGATCGTAGGGCTGGTGCGGAGGGACCCACCGGCTGCCGCGCGGCGGGTTTCCCGCGCGGTCGTGCCAGGCGCGGCGGTAGTTTGATGAGCGAAATTCTGCTGCATTACAAGCGACCCGATCCGACGACATGGGTGTACCTGTCGTCGTTCCTGACGATCGGTCTGTTTTTTGTATTCCATCGCTTTTGGAGCATGCGCAACCTGGACCTGGTGCTGCTGATTTTGCTGGCGCCGGGGCTGCTGATTGTTCACGAAGGTCGCCGTCGCCAACTGATCGAATGGGAAGAGGCGACCGTTCGCGCAGCGCTGCTGGAACAGACCGCACCGGTACTGGCGGTGACCGGACAGTTGCCGACCAACCCGACCACGGACGCCGGGCAACTGGCACCGAGCGGCAGTGACACAGCGGCCGGAACACCAGCGAGTGTTGGCTTGCCACCGGCTGTCGTCCCCAGTACCAGCGGCCCGACCGCAATTGGGGCGGCGGATGCAGGACCGGACGAGCTGGCGGACGAAGACGACGAGGGGCTGATGATCGGCCCACGCGATCTCGAGCGCTACGGCTTTATTTGGTTGCTGTCGGTGCAGGTGCTGATCCTGGTGCGGTTGCTCTTGGACCCGCTGATGATCCGCCGTCCGCTGCTGGACCCGAACCTGACTGCCGGAGGACTGACGTTCCTGAGCGTCTGGTTGTTCATCTTCATGACGGCAAACGTCATCACCAGCACGCCGCGGATACAGGTCGAACACGGCCCGCAGCTGGGGCCAGGCTATGCCCTGATGAATATGTTGCCAGCCATTCCCACTCGTCCGGTCTACGACCTGCTCGCGGAGAACCGGGCGATCGGCGGAGTCGCGGCGCCCGCGAATCAATCAGGCGAGGTCGCGAAAACGCCGCGGCGGCTGTACGTCGTGTTGGCGCAGGTGCTCGCGATCGCGGCCCATTTGGCGATCATCGTCGGGATTGTGATGATCGGATATCGCCATTTCGGCAACCCACGGGCCGGGATTGGCTGCGCGACGTTGTACCTGCTGATGCCTTACACGGCTCAGATGACAGGCCGGGTCGATCACGCTTTGCCGGCGGCACTGTTGATTTGGGCGCTGCTCAGCTACCGCCGGCCGATGTTCGCCGGGCTATTTTTGGGAGCGGCGGCCGGGCTGGTGTATTACCCGCTATTCCTATTGCCGCTGTGGATCAGTTTCTACTGGTTGGCGGGCGTGCGGCGCTTCGTCGGCGGAGTTGCGATCTCGCTGCTGGTGATGATGGCGCTGTTGGTCGTCGACGGGTCGGAACCGTTGAGCCGGCATCTGATGCGGATGTACGGTTTGATGATGCCGGTGATGCAGGACCTGCGTGGTGTCTGGGGGCTGGGGTGGGAGCCGATTTATCGTTTGCCGATCCTCGTTGCGTTTCTGCTGCTGAGCGGTTTCTTTGCGGCTTGGCCTGCGCAAAAGAACTTGGGGACGTTGATCGCCTATTCGGCAGCGCTGATGGTGGCCGCGCAGTTTTGGCATGCCTACGGCGGAGGGCTGTACCTGGCATGGTTCCTTCCGCTGTTACTGTTGACTATCTTTCGTCCCAACTTGGAGGACCGTGTGGCTTCCAAGGTGGTGGATGCGGGCCGGCCGGCGTCCGCGCGCCGTGCGAAACTCGCCCCTGATACTGTTTAGCGTTAGTCGAAAGTATGAGCCAAGCTGTCACCGAGTATCGAGCTTTGCTCGCTGAGATTGAACAGACTCGTCGCGGGTTGTTGCAAAGCGATCGCCGCTGGAACCTTGCTCGCACGCTGCTCTTTCTCGCCTCCGGTGGCACGTTGCTGCTGGGGCACGCTTTGGTCGAAAATCTCTGGCTGGCGCTGCTCGGCTGGGGTTTGGTGCTCGCCTTTTTGGTAGCCGTTTCGTTGCACGAGCGGCTGCGCGACGCGCTGGAGGCCCAGCGGATGCGGCGCTCCGTGATCCGGCGGCTGATCGCCAGAACGGAGCGCAATTGGGATCGGTTGCCACTGTGGAATCCGAAGCTTGGCGAAGGGCCGGCGAACGGTCAGGCCGGCGATCCTCTGGGCAGTGGCGGTGATCCGGTCGCGGTCGCTGATGACTTGGATGTGTTTGGCCGCGGCTCGTTGTTTCAGCTCGTCTCGATGGCTTCACTTGGGCCGGGACTGCGACGCTTGGCGAATTGGTTGATCGGACCCGCGCGGCGAGTGACGGCGGTGCGCCGACATGCCGCCGGACGCGAGCTCGCGGGGCTGCGGCAATGGCGAATCGATTTCTACACCCAGGCCCGCCGAGCGGCTTCAGGGACTTCGGATCCCGATCGCTTCTTGCGCTGGATCACATCCCCGTCGTGGCTGCAGCGGCACTCCGTCCTGGCAACTTGGTCGCTCGTGTCGCCGCTGTTGTTCATCGTGCTGGTCACCGCAATTCTGCTCGGCGTGACAGCCTTTGACTTTTCTGATGTGACCATCCGAGGGCTCGGTGCCGGGATCGCGGCGGTCGTGGGGCTCAACCTGCTGATCTCTACGTTCTTGCTGGGTGACGTGCATGACATTTTTGCGTCGGCGATTTCGGGACGCGGGGACATCGATGGCTACCAGCAGATGTTCGCGCTCTGCGAAGCGCTGCCCTGCGGCGAAAGTGAACTGATTCAGCAGGTCAAGCAGACACTTACCGACCCGCAAACAGGAGCGGCAGTGGCCATGCGCTCGCTGCGGCGGATTTCGATTGCCGCTTCGCTCAAACACAGCGGTGGTCTGTTTCTGATCTACCTGATGCTGCAAATGAGTGGGCTGTGGGACCTGCATGTGCTGCGGCGACTGGAGCGTTGGCAACGCGAGCACGCCGCCGATGCGGGAGACTGGTTTGAAGCGCTCGGCGAACTCGAAGCTGCGGCTTCCTTGGCCGCGTTGATCGATGAGAATCCCGCTTGGGCTTCGCCGCAGTGGCTATCTGGCAACGGCCAGGCGGCTACGGAGCACATCCTGCAGGCGGTTCAGCTCGGACATCCGCTGCTGCCCGATTCGGTCCGCGTCTGCAACGACGTGCAGATCGGTCCGCAGGGGACGCTGCTGCTGGTGACCGGTTCGAATATGTCGGGCAAGAGCACGCTGTTGCGAAGTGTCGGACTGAACGTGCTGCTGGCCGGAGCCGGTGGACCGGTCTGCGCCGAAGCTTTCTCGCTGCCCGACCTAGAACTGGCGACGAGCATCCGCGTCCGGGACAACTTAGGTGAAGGAGTCTCGTTCTACATGGCTGAGCTGAAGTCGTTGGCGCGCGTGGTGCGCCACGCGGAGGCGCTCGACGAACGCCGCCGGTCACTTGGGGACACCCAAGAATCCACGACACTGCTATATTTGCTCGACGAGATTCTGCAGGGAACCAACAGCCGCGAGCGGCAGATTGCCGTGGCACATGTGCTGCGACATCTGATCGACCGCGGCGCGATCGGTGCGATCAGCACTCACGACCTGGAATTGGCCGACGATCCGCAGTTGCAATCGATTGCCCAGACGGTGCACTTCCGTGAGACGATCCAGCGCGACGAGCAGGGACGCGATCAAATGACCTTCGACTACCGCATGCGGCAAGGCGTGTCGCCGACGACCAATGCCTTGCGTTTGTTGGAAGTGGTCGGTTTAGGCACTCCAGCGACCACCACTTCCTCGGCGACCGGCTAGCAGGTTACTGCGGTTCCTCGCCGACGCGCAGCAGTTTCAGTGTGCGGTCGGCCGTATCGATTTCGAAACGGAAGTGGCTGAGGAAACTCATGCCCAGCAGCGGTTCCGCGTTCACGGCTGAAGCATCCAGCACAGCCGCGTCGACCCGCTCGGCTTCAAACTGGCCGATGCGGACCTGGGGGAGCGACACGCGTCGGGCCGCGATTGTGCGGCCGTCGGCAAGTACCAAACGCATCGCTGGAGCATCTGCCGGCACGGTGACCCCGAGTTTCTCGGCTGCATCGGCCGGCAAGCAAACGACTGAGGCGCCGCTGTCGAGCACCATATCGATGCTCGAGTCGCCGACCGTGACATGTACCATCAAGCTTCCGCCCTCGCTGACATTCAGGGCGATGGACTCGCTGAAGATTTCGCCTTCGATCTGTTTGATCCGCCGATCGGTGGCACCCAGAAGCATGGCAATATCGATCGATTCGGGCGTCTGAAAATTGACGCTGAAGACTTTAAGCGCGATCCGCAGGTTGGGTTCTGCCAGCACCGCTTCCAGGGTGCGTTGCAGCGTTACGAAGTCTCGCCGCAGGGCCAGTACCTGTTCTGCGTACTTGGCTTCGGCTTCGTTGACCGCGCGACGATCGGCCGCCAGCTTTTCTTGCAACTGACTGCGCTGTTCGTCGAGCTGTCGCAGCCGCACGTTGTTGGCGTTGATCTGGCCAACCAATTGATTGTTGGTTGCTCCCGGTAACGGGCGCGTGAGGCGGAGATTGAGCTCGCCATTTTGTGCGTCGAGAAGACGGAACTGTTGCCGTGTCAGTTCCAGTTGCTCGGCGGTCAATTTGCGGGCATCACTCAACTGCTTGATCGTTTTTCGCGCCTTCGCCAAGTTGTTGAGCGTGCGGTTGAGGTCTTGTGTGCCTGCGGCCAACAGCGTCTTGCCGCTCCGCCGGATCCCCGCGTCTGTCAGGATCTTTTCTGCCTTGGCAACGATTTCCTCGCTGTACGCGGGTTGCGTCGCTGCCACTTCGGCTTGCGGAGGCTGCGCGGCGGGCCGCTGAGCAACGGCTTGTTGGTCGGGAACTAACAACACGACGACGCCAGCAATAGTGATCGGCAGCAGACAATTCATGACGACTGGAGGTAACGAGGTTTTCGGCCGGCAGCATTATAGCGAGACACGCTGCGGAGTTCCCCCCGAATTGCGGGGCACACGGAGCAGCATCGCAGGCGGACGCTGTCAGTTGGCTCCTGCCTGCCGAGAGCGTGGCACCTCGCCGGCCGGCTGTG
>CALELC010000250.1 GCA_937904535.1 uncultured Planctomycetaceae bacterium | reverse complement strand
AATCGATATCGCAATGATGAAATGACCGCTCACGGTTTGAAAGTGATGGCGGGACGCCTGACGATGCAGTTGGCGGACTTAGTGCGACCGATCAAAACGCATGCGGCCAATGAACGCTTCGCGAAGTTCTTGGAAAAGCACTTGGATGATCTGTTCACCTTTCTTCGTCACCCGGGTGCCGATGCAACGAACTGGCGAGGCGAACAGGCGATCCGGCCGGCGGTGGTCAATCGCAAGGTCTGGGGCGGCAACCGCAGCGAAGCCGGTGCGCGAGCCCAATCAGTGATCATGAGCGTGATGCAAACCTGCGTGCAGCGGTTAGCTGATCCGTTCCTATTTCTCAGGCGTCAGCTGACCAGCCCGACGCCGCTAACGCTACCGTTGCCGATCGCGGCACGGTAAACAAGTACAGCGAAGACTTACGAAAAACGCCGCGGTCGCTGTGCCGCGGCGCAAGATAATGCTTTGAGCCAACGGATCTAGACGGTGGGTGTACCATGATCATGCCGAGCCCTTCCGTGATGCGGCAGATGCCGGGGAACCGTTTCAGTGACTGCCACCGCCAACATTTCCACGATCCCGAACAGGACATGTGGCTACCAAATCAGGTCCGCGAACTGGAAGATCCAGGGCGAAACCGCCAACAGTAGGCCTCCTGCCGCATCCAATCCGAGGTGTGCTGGCATGCTGATCATCGGCACCACTCCCGCCTCATAGGCGGTCATCATGCTGTAAGCAATCACGCCAACGCCCAAGAGGACGGGCACCCATGTCTCCGGTCCTCCCTCGGCAAACCCGAGTACCCACGGCGCCACAATCAACACCGCTCCAAGAACGTAATCGGCCATTCCGTGAACACGAGTCGATATGAACCTCATTGGAATCTCCCCTCGATAACACTGGGCCTAGGCGCAGACCGAGCAACAATGCTCGGCCTGCATCACCTTCGTGACGCAAACGCCATTCCCAAGGTGCTACCGTCCAGGACGATACGGCTGTCCAGGGCGACAGGGATGCTTCACGGAGACGCGGGCGGTGCCTCATAGACGATGCGGCCATCCACATACGTCTGCAGCACACGAATGTTGCGAATCTCATCGAGTTCGCAAGTCAGAATATCGCGATCAAGAACAATCAAATCGGCCAGTTTACCGACCTCGAGCGAGCCTTTTTCATGCTCCTCAAAAGTCAGATAGGCATTGTTGAGCGTGTAGAGCCGGATCGCTTCTTCTCGTGTGATCTTTTGCTGCGGATGCAAGGGTTCTTGCATCCGCCGAGGCTGGCGAGTCAGCGCCGTCCAGATTCCCAAAAATGGGTTGTAAGGATTGACCGACCGGAGGCTGCCGATCTTTTGCATGTGATCCGAACCGCCACCAACGACCACGCCAGCATCGACGAGGCTGCGGTAGGGCTGAAAATAAGCGGTCCGCTGCAAACCGAACTGTTCTAGCAGTGTGGCGCCGTCGAGGTACAACCACGCCGGTTGCAAATCAGCGACAACGCCAAGCTTTGCCATCGTGCCGATCGCCTCAGGGGACATGAAGTTGCAGTGAGTGATGCACGGCCGCAGCGGCGCCACCGGCAGCGTTTGATCGACTTCGGCATACGCGGCTAGCAGCGCCTGCACGGCACCGTCACCGACCGAGTGCGCGGTCATCTGCAGACCGTTCTCTAATGCCAGTTTTGAGATCTGATACAAACGCTCTGGAGCTATCTTGAGTTCGCCACGGTAATCTGGATCAGTGATCGAATAGATTTGGCTGACACCCCAGGGCTCACGCATGTAAGCACTGCCGGTCAACATCCCACCGTCGAGAAACACCTTAATGCCGCGCAGCCACAGCCAACGGTTCTCTTGATGCAGAGGATGCTCAGCAGCCGCCATGATCTGCTGGCGAACTTGCTCAGGTGCCCCCTGGCCGTTGACGTTGTAATACAAGAACACACGGCAGGTTAGTTGCTCGTTCTCCAGCAGATGCTGATACAGCGCGATCCCGCTGTCGGTGGCCGAGCGGTCGGAAATGCTCGTGATCCCGACCGAGTTGTAATCTTGAATGAGTTGGCGGAGGTGAGCCACGTGTTGCTGAAACGATGGCGACTGCTGGCTTTCGCGAAAGCGGACGTGCTCGGAAGCTCCGCGCAAGATTCCCGTCGGCTCGCCGGTTTGCGGATCACGCTCGATCTTGCCCGTAGAGCCCGCTGGCAACTGGTAGTCGCGATCGATCCCGCTGAGCCGCAGCGCGAACGAATTGAGCGCCGCGTCCGGCCCCGTGCGGTAAATCACCGGATGGTGCGGTGCAGCGACGTCGAGTTCCTCACGGGTGGGAAAGCGCCGTTCTTCCAGCCGCGTCACAAATACTTGTTGCAGGCGAATCCATTGTCCCTCCGGCACGACCTTCGCGCGGTCGGCAATGTAGCGCAGCACGTCGGCAATCGAGTTCATGGTCGGCTGCGGATGATCGAACTCGTACACTGCGGCCGCGGGGGCGTGGACATGAGAATCGATAAGCCCCGGAAGAACCGTACGGCCCTTGAGATCGATCCGGAGTGCGTCGGGATGCGCATCTCGCAGAACCTCCTCGTCGGTTCCGAGCGCCACAATCCGGTTGTCGCGGATTCGCATCGCCTGCACGATGTGAAACTGTGGATCGACCGTGACGATCTTGCCGCCGGTCAGCACTCGTTCGTTACTGGCTGAATCATCAGCGGTCTGCCCCGAGGCGGACGACAGACCAATTACCAGCCAGCTCAAACATGCGGCGGTCGGTCCCAAGCCGCGAAAGTTTACGCAGCAAAACGGGATTCGAATCATCGGGTTCCTCCGGGTGATCGCGGAAACGGCAAACCGTTTCCTGCTGATCATAGCTCGTTGCGCTTTGCCGAGTGGGGAGCGACGATTGGACGCAGGAACAACATTCCTCCCTGAGCGGCATCGAGATTGCTCTAACGAGCGGTCGTGCATGCCGCATCCGTCGCTGCCGGGCAGCGACTAGCGATGCAGCGAACCCGCAATCAGAGAGGAGCCTTCCGGTGAGCGACCATGTTTATAAGTCAATCGAGTTAACCGGCTCGAGTCCCAACTCCATTGAAGAAGCTGTGAGCACTGCGGTTGCGCGTGCTTCTCAGACCATCCGCAACATGCGCTGGTTTCAGATCACCGAAACGCGGGGGCATCTGGAAGACGGCAAAATCGCTCACTGGCAAGTTACGATCAAGGTCGGCTTTACGCTCGACCGCTAGCTGCTAGCTGAAGCCCCCCCCCCCGCAGACGGTATGCATCCTAACCTTCCAGAGAACAGCTCCGTCCGTGGGTGGGTACCGACCAAAATGTATCGCGAGCGACCAGCAGAGGAGAAGGAACGATGAAAGCCTGTGATTTGATGAGTTCCGACGTCGAGTGTGTCTCATCGCAGACCAGCCTGCAGCAGGCTGCGAAGATGATGGCCGATCACGACGTGGGGCTGCTGCCGGTGGTCGATGCCGACGGCCAACTCGTCGGAGTGATCAGTGACCGTGACATCGTCTGTCGTACCGTTGCTCAAGGCCGCAATCCACTGGATTTGGCGGTCAGCGATGTGATGAGCCAAGGCGACATCTGGAGCGTGACCCCGGATACCGAAGCTGAAAGCGTCCACGCGGTGATGCAAGAGCATCAGGTGCGGCGGGTGCCGGTCGTCGATCACCGCGGTCGCTGCTGCGGCATCATTGCCCAGGCGGATGTTGCTCGCCAAGGCACCGATCCTGCGGTAGCGGATGTTGTCCAAGCCGTGTCGCGTCCTCGCTGAATCCCGCTGGCAAAACGAATCCCATAGTGGTCTATGACGTCATCATCGTCGGCGGGGGGCCAGCGGGCTTAAGCGCAGCCCTGATTCTCGCTCGTTGCTGTCGGCGTGTGGTCGTGATCGATTCTGGTCAACCGCGCAACGCCGTCGTCCGCACCTTCCATGGATACCTGGGCCGCGATGGCACGAGTCCCGCGGACCTGCTGCGCGACGGCCGCGCCGAACTTGCCAAATACGAAGTGGAAGTGCTCCATGACCTCGTGGTTCACGCCCAGTGCTGCGGCCCAGAAGCAAGTTCCGATGAGCCGGATCCCCAGGAAACCCGGTTCTCCGTCGTGACGCAAACCGGCCGTACCTTTCTCAGTCGCAAGTTGTTGTTGGCCACGGGGACACGCGACGAGTTGCCACCATTTGAGGGCTTGCGCGAATGCTACGGCATCAGCGTACATCACTGCCCCTACTGCGATGGCTGGGAACGCCGTGATCAACACCTGCTCGCCTATGGTGAGCATCCTGATAGTGCAATCGGCCTGGCAGAGTTGCTGAAGGGCTGGTCCCAGCACGTGACGGTGTTGACCAACGGACAGGATCTCGATGCTGAACAGCGTCAGCGATTACAACACAGTTGTCTCGCGGTCCAAGAACAACCGGTTGAAAGGCTGCTGCACACGGACGGTCAACTGCACGCGGTTCAGCTCCAGGGCCGCGAGCCACTGGCTGCCGACGCCTTGTTTTTTAACAGCTCGCAACGCCCGCAAAGCGAACTTTCGATGACGCTCGGCTGCGAAATGGCCAATGAGTTCATCACCCGCACCGGTCGCCGGCAGACGACCAACGTCCCAGGCCTGTTCCTGGCGGGTGACGCTGACGGCGAAGTGCAGTTTGTGATCGTGGCTGCCGGTGAAGGGGCCACCGCTGCGGTTGCCATCAACCGCGAACTTCAAGACGAAGATCGCTGCCGCTGAACGTCGCTCATCCTAGGCGGTTCACCCAGCGCCCAAGTGCAGCTACTTTTTCGGCACGTTGAACCGCACGCGCAGTCGTAACGGCGAGACGTCGGGATGATCCGTTTTGATCCAGACGATGCCAAAATCGTCGCCGCCGCGTCCCATGCGATCGATCGGCTCGGTCGCTGGATCGATCCAAAGTTTGAGCGGCACAAGCACGGTGGAACTGCGTCCCACCGGCTCACCGAGCTCTGCGTGCAGAATGCCCGCCGGTTCCACCTCGCCAATCGACAGTTGGACGCTGTCCCGATGAGGGCCACGGAGCAGGATATTGGCACGTTCAGGGCTCGCTGTAGCCGGATCAACAGTACCGATCGTATAGATGTAGCCCCCTTCGCCGAGAAACATCTTGCGGCTTTCGACCAGCGTGATCGGGCCGACGATCTTACCGGTCACCTCAGCATGAAACTGTGACAACGATTCAGGCTCGAAATTGCCTTCAGCATCGACGCTTGAGCGGGCCACAAACCCAAACTTGAAATCCGATCGCAGTGGCCCTTGCGGCAGCCCCGGTCGCACGTCGACGTTCACCCGGAAAGCCTGCTTTGCTGAGGCAAACGCCACCTCCGGCAGTTCGTCCAGGCTGACTTCCTTGACGCTGAAGCTCGCCAGGTCGTTGAGCTGCGGATCGCTGAACGACTGAGACACCGGCTCGATCGGAGTTTTGCTGAAGCTGTAGATAATCGATTCCAGGCGGATGTTTTCGCCCGATTCGACGTCACCGAAGGTGAACCGCCGCGGCACCATCGTCATCGAGCTGATCACGCTGCCGCGAATCTTGAGGTTCAATTCGCCTCGGCTGGGGTCGTTGGTCTTGAGCGTTGCCGTCTGGCCAAACTCTTCAGAGTTCGAGTTAGCGACCCAGTTGAGTTGGATTTCGGTCTCTTCGCCCGGGGCAACCGTGGCATCCTGCAACTTGCCGACAGTGCACTTACAGGTCGAGCCGACGATTTCGAGTTCCAGCGGCGCGGTGCCGACGTTTCGCACGACAAACGCATGCGTCCCTTCGCCGCCTGGTTCCATCACGCCGAAATCGAACTCTTCACCGCCCACCACTTCGATTCGCGGCACCTCGGTCACCGGCGACCGCTTGATGGCAACCTCTTGGGCGCTCAGGTGTTGGTCACTCGAAAACGGGCCAAACTGCGCAACGCCACTGTAGCGAGATTGGTAGGAATACCAGCCGCAGCCCAGTCCGATGACGGCCGCCAGAGCCGCAATGCCAAGTGCTTTGATCACGCTGAAAACCCAACTTCGTATAGGAAAAAAATGACTGACCGCTGTCGCGATGGTTCTCGTGACCGAAGGCCCGAAGCTTCGTACGACAGTGTCACCCCCTTAGTTCGGCGGTGAAAGCAGCGGTGCGAGCGCCTCGGACGCTGGACGCTGCGCCGGACCGGCCAGCGCTGCTTCGCCAACCGGTTCCGCCACTAACACTATGATGTACGGCAGCGTGCGCTCGTGGTAGCCGCCAATTTGTGACAGCGTTTGTGCGACACCGGCCACCTCACCGGCCTGCGGATCATCGAGCTTGCGGTAGACCTCCGCGAGCTGCGCCGCGTAACTCTGATGCGATGGCGACAACTCCACCGCACGCCGGTAGAGTTCTGCTGCCCGCTGCAGCGCCGCCGCATCATCGTAACGCTGGTAGTACCACAGCCACGCGTCACCCAGCACGCGCAGGTTGGCCGGGTCCTCACCGCCACGCCGCAGCGCCTCGGCTTCGGCCACTTTCCAAGCCGCTTCCAGACGCTCGCGCTGCGGTGGAGCGACCAGTGCCTGCTGCATCAGCAATTGAGCCAGTTTCAAGGCGGAGTCCGCATCCCAGGGGTCGGCCTCCATCGCTCGCCGCAACGCCGCTTCAGCAACACCGGAGCTCCGCTGCGCCCACGCCGATTCAAACTGCCCGGTGGCCAGCGCTACCTGCTGTACCGGCCGAATCGCCGTGAAGTACCAGCCGGCCAGCAGCACGGCTGCGGCGCCACCGTAGCACAGTTGCCGGCGTGAGTTCGCTGGCGGTTCCGCCACCGTACCGTCCGCAGACAGAGACCCACCGCCGCTCCACGGCGCCGCCACGGCAGCGAAGATCCAAAGCGTCACAGCGACGCCCGGAACCGTCAGCCCGCCAGCGGCCAGCAAGTCGATCACCATCGCGGCCAAGCCCCACAGCGCCAGGCGGCCGAGCGCACGATTGTCAGGGGCCGCAACGGTTGTTGACCGGGCGGTTGAGATAGCCAGTACGATGACACCGATCGCGACCAGGGTGGCCAACATCGCAGCATCAAAATCCGGCAGGTAACCGATCGCCGCACCGACCAGCCAAACCGCCAGCGCTGCGGCTCCCGCGCCGGCGTAGATCCACCCAGGCGAAAACCGCCAGGCACTCGGCCCGGGAGCTTCGGTCTCGTCAGGCAGTTCAGGATTCGGATCAGGAGTAGGCGGCGCGAACCCAATCGCTCGCCATGCCGTGACTGCGAACAAGGCCGACAGCAGCAGCCCAGCCGGAATTCCCCCCGTCGTGATCGCCTGCCAGAACCAGTTATGCGGATCGGCGATCTGCTCGGTTGACTCGGGTACCCGGAACGCTTCGTAGCGAGCCTTGAACTGCCCCGGCCCAACGCCTACCAGCGGCGACTGGGCGACCATCCGCGCACAGGCCCGCCAGTAGTTGAGCCGAATCGCGACTGAGGCCGGCGCTTGGCTGATCCATTCGCTGTGACTCCACCGCTGCCAGGCAACGGCAGCGACCACTCCCGACGCCAGCACCAGCGTCGCGAGTGCTCCAATCAGCACGCTGCGACGTTGCTGCCGGAAGATCCGCTGGCCGCTCCCAACCAGCCGCAGTCCCCCATACAGACCAGCCACCAGAATCAACGCCACGACGGCCGAACGGCTGCGAGAAGCGAGCAACATTCCAAGCGTGATGAGGATCACTCCGCCCCAACTGAGCCGGTACAAGATCGACAACTCTCGCCACCGCTGACTCACCCAACCGATCATCACGACCAAACCGCCCACCAGCAGCGCCGCCATCGAATTGGCGAGGGCGAAGGTACCGGTCGGGCCGCCGTCATACAACCGATTCTCGAAGATCACGCGCTGCGCCGAACCGGCTTCAGCCACGATTCCAGCCTCGCGCAGTACCGCTTCCGGATCGGCCTTGTACTGCTCGATGAGATTGGGAAAGTCGATCAGCAATTGGTGCCAGCCATACACCGCCACCCCGACGGTGACGCCGAAGATCAGGTACACCAGCGACTGCTTCACCGGCGGCAAACTCACGCAGCGTCTTGCTGCGGACAACAGCGCCGCGGCGGCGATCCACCACCACAACTCATTGACCGCTAGCCGCAAGTTCGCTCCCTCGGCGTTGGCCCAAGTCGCGACCAGCATCCACAGCGCCAGCCCCCAAGCCAACGCGTCGATCAGCCAGTCACCTCGCTCGTGCGAGCCGCGGACCCACATCACCAGCGCGGCCGCTCCCAGCAGCAAGCCGACCAAGTAGCGTGCTTCGCCGATCTGCACCGCGATGCTGTCGCTCGGCCAATAACCGGCATCCACCACCGCTGCGGCGATCAGCGCCGCTCCCATTCCCAGCAGCGACGCCGGTGACAGCGAACGTTGCTCACTGGCAAACGGCCGGCCGGGGACTGCTGCAGCTCCGCCGACGGCCGCTTCAGGAGTCGTTTTTATCGGTCTTCTTTTCGCCATCCGGTCGATTCCAAAATGACGATCAGGGCCAGCATGCACAGCACGATTCCGATCACCAGCACCGCTGAGTCGATCTGCACGCGGGTCAGCAACACCGCGGCTAACCCACAGGTCGCGGCCACCAAATAGATGGTCAGCACCGCTTGCGTGCGGCTCAGCCCCAGGGCCACCAAGCGATGGGAGAAATGGCTCTGATCGCCTTGAAACGGGCTACGCCCCTCTCGCAGCCGAATCCACAACACGGTCGTTAGGTCATAGAGCGGCACGGCCATCGCGCACAGCGGCGCGAACACCGCATGGGGCGTGCTGCTGCCGTAGTTGGCGTACGTTGCCATCAGCGTCGCGACCGCGATCAAAAAGCCGACGAAGTAGCTGCCGCCGTCGCCCATAAAGATCCGGGCCGGCGGCCGATTGTGAAACAAAAATCCGACCAGCGCCCCGACCACGACCATCAGCAGCCCGGCGACAAACCACTGCGGATGCCCAGCGGTACCCGGCGTCGAAAACATCACGACCGCCAGCGAACCGGCGACGATGCTCGCCACTCCTCCGCTGAGGCCATCCATGTTGTCGAGCATATTGAACGAATTGATCACCGCCACAATCCACAGCACCGACAGCGACTGAGTCAGCCACGGCAGCGGAATGAACATCGTGAAGCTGTACCCCAGCCCGACCACGACAGCTGTGGCGACGATGAATTGCACGCCCAGCCGCCAGGGCCAGTGAATCCCGCGGCGATCGTCCCACAACCCCAGAACCACTAGCAACGTTCCAGCAGCGAGCAGCCCCCACAGATCGCCAGCGCGTGACCAGACGCCGTCCAGATGCAGCGCTATCTTCGGCGGCAACCACTGCTGCAGCTCCGGATACTGCCGGCAAGCGATCACCGCGAGCGTCGCCGCCAACATCGTCAGCACCACTCCCAACCAGATACCGATCCCGCCGCCCAGCGGTGTCGGCGTGACATGCGATTTGTGGCCCCCAGGACGATCGAGCAGCCCCAGCCGGTGGGCATACCGCCGGATCGGAAACAACACCGCAGCCGAGATCAGCCCAGCGGGGATCGCCGATACCATCGCCAACCACAGCGCCACACGAAGATCAGCCAATCCACCGCACTCCAAAAATCAAACGAGATCACCCACACGCCCATCGGCTTGCCACCGGCAAATGATCGCTGGGCGCATCGGGATCACAGACGGCGGGCGGCAACCGCATGGAGAGACATCTTAACAGCCGAGTGAAAAAAGTGCGTCAACCCGTCACGCTCCCGCGCGTCTTTGCGTTACTTTCATGCGCCAGCCATAATCGCAGAGGCGCGGGCGTCGCAGCCGGTCAACGGAACAACCGGCAACCACCCACTCCACCCTGAGGTGAACATCATGACGATCAGCAAACGCGACTACGCCACCGTCCAAGCAGACGCGGCTCTGGAGGACGATTGCCGCCAATTGATCCGGCTGGCGGTTCGCGAGGATCTCGACCGCAGCCTCGACTGGACCACCGTCTGCCTGATCGACCAAGCCAAACGCGGACGCTGCGATGTCGTGCCGCGGCAAGCGGGCATTTGTGCCGGCCTGGTGACCGCCCCCTGGGTCGTTGACGAAATGGATGCCGACCTGCAACTGACGCAGCACCTGCAAGACGGTGAGCCGCTGACGGTCGGTCAACCGATCCTGAGCCTCACAGGCAGCGCTCGCGACCTGCTGACCTGCGAGCGGCTGATCCTGAACCTCATCAGCCGGTTGTGCGGCGTGGCCACGTTGACTGCTCGCTACGTCGCGGCACTCGCAGGCACGACGGCCAAGCTCTATGACACCCGCAAGACCACGCCGGGCTGGCGGCGACTGGAAAAATACGCGGTCAATCGCGGCGGCGGTCACAACCACCGCACCGGACTGTTTGACGGCTTTCTCATTAAGGACAACCACCTGGCGTTCAGCCACAGCGAACTCACGCCGCACGCGGCGGTCCAGCGAGCTCGCCAGTGGACCGGCGGAGTCGTCGAAATGACCACCGGCATTCCGGATATCGTGGAAGTCGAAGTTGACTCGCTCGAACAACTTCGCGACGTACTTCCGGCCGGGCCCGATATCGTACTGCTCGACAATTTTTCGCTCGAGCAACTCCGCCAAGCCGTCGAACTCCGCAACGCCATCGCGCCGGCCGTGGAACTCGAAGCCAGCGGCAACGTGAAGCTAGAAACGATTCGCGAGATCGCCTTGACCGGCGTGGAACGGATCAGCAGCGGAGCGCTGACGCACCAAGCGGTTTGGCTCGATTTAGGCATGGACTGGTCAGGCGACGGGGCCGCCTAAAACCTTCGCGTGACGATCGACAAGTTTAGGAAAGGGCGCCGTGAAGCGAATGCCGATGAACGAATCCTCCGGTGGAAACCGCTGGCCACTTGCAGGCCGTAAGTTGCAGCTCGACCGCCGCCAGGCACTGACGACTCTGGCAACGGGGCTTGCCGGAGCGGCGCTGACCTCGGGAGTTGGGCCGGGTGTCCCGGCGTTCGCTCAGGAGTCACCGGCCACTGCGGCCACATCCTCCAGCGTGGCTACGGGCGAGCGTTGGGCAGTGGCCACCGTGCATCCGCTGGCAACCCGCGCGGCCCAAAATGCGTTCGCTCGCGGCGGCAACGCCTTCGACGCCGCGGTCGCGGCGGCGTTCATGCTCGGCGTCGTCGACGGCCATAACTCCGGTATCGGCGGCGGCTGTTTTATCTTGGCACGCACCGC
>CALELC010000249.1 GCA_937904535.1 uncultured Planctomycetaceae bacterium | reverse complement strand
GGTCTCCAACAGGGGTTAGGTTGATGGGGACGGGGCGAGTTGCTGCAAGATTTGTGCGGTGAGCTCGTCGACCGAGCGGCCGCGGGTGTCGAGCTGGAAATCGGCAACTTGCTCGTACAGCGGACCGCGATCGGCCAGCAGCTTTTCGATCTCCTCACGCTGCGGCAGCGAGGTCAGTGCGGGCCGCCGTTCGGTGGTTGTGGTATCGGCCGCTAATCGCTGCAGCACCGTGTCAACGTCGACGCGGAGCCAGACACAGACTCCGCTGTGACGGATTTGCTGACGGTTCGCAGCTCGCAACACGGCTCCACCGCCGAGCGACACGACCGCCGGCGGCGATGCTGCGATCGTGGCCAGCGTTGTTTGTTCCAGATCGCGAAATCCTACCTCGCCCTGCTCCGCAAAAATCTCGCGGATCGAACAGCCAGCGGTGGCCTCGATTTGGTCGTCGCAGTCGATCCAGGTGCGGCCGAGCTGTTTCGCTAACAGCCGACCGACCGAGCTTTTGCCAGAGCCTCGGTAACCCGCGAGATACAGGTGTTTGCCGGTTAGCCCTGGGAGGCTGGCGGCTGAAGGCATGGAGCTCATGAGCAACCTTCCTCCTGGGAGCCATGGACTTCGCGAGGTACGTAGCGGCCCGGTGCGTCGGCGGGATAGTGCTGTTGCAGCACTGCTTCG
This sequence comes from uncultured Planctomycetaceae bacterium, assembly GCA_937904535.1. Classification (GTDB taxonomy): domain Bacteria; phylum Planctomycetota; class Planctomycetia; order Pirellulales; family Pirellulaceae; genus UBA6163. The sequence goes on along the minus strand of CALELC010000249.1, from coordinate 4,239 downwards.
ACATCGGCTTGCGACGCAACACGGATCAAGCTCTGCCGCACCGTTTCGTGATCGGGATGGCTGGCGGAGTATTTGATACAGAACTTGCGCATCATGATCGCTGCCCGTTTTTCGCCGTAGGTCTGCTGGCAGAGGCGATAGTGCTCGCGGATCACTTCGGCTTGCTCGCCGAGCGTCGGCGGTGGCGGCAACGGTTCGCCCCGCCACAGCGCCTGGACTTGCTGGAAGATCCAGGGGTTGCCGATCGCGCCGCGAGCGATCGTAAGGCCGTCGATGCCGGTTTGCTGCAGCATGCGGATGCAGTCCTCGGCGGAAAACAGATCACCGCTGCCAAAGATCAACCGCTCGGGGCCGACGTGTTGTTTGACCTCGGTAAGAAAGTCCCAGCGGCTCGGACCGATGTAGCGTTGTTTGACGGTGCGACCGTGGACCGTGATCGCTGCCACGCCACGGGCGAAGGCGCCATCAAGGATCCGGAAAAAGTTGTCGCGCGACTCCTGGCTGTCGTCCATCCCGCGCCGCATTTTGACAGTCACCGGGCGATCTGCGGGCACACCTTCGCGAACCCGATCGATGATTTCCAGCGCCACCTCGGGCTGCGACAGATGATAGCCGCCGCGGCAGCGTCCCAGCACTTTCTTCACCGGACAGCCAAAGTTGATATCGATGACGTCGAAACCGGCTTCCGCTAACTTGATGGCTCCGGCGGCGAACTGCAGCGGCTCGCTACCCATCAATTGGCCGCCGACCGGATGTTCTTCGGCGGCGATGTCGAGGAAGTGTCGGGTTTTGGGCCGATCGGTGAGGGTGACCAGAAACTGGTCGAGCATCACCTCGCACAGCGAGTACGGTGCACCGTATCGGCGAGCCAGGACTCGCATCGGCAAATCGCTGTATCCGCTCAGCGCCGCCTGAAAAAACGGAGATGCGATCGCGACGTCACCAATTCTCAGTGGCCGGCCCCTGTTTGGAAGACTTCCGCTATGCCACGATTGCTCCCCAACCGCCGCGCTGGACAGGCCGGGGCTGCCGCCTCGGCGAGCATCTCCCGCCACGGGATCCACACGATCCGTGCCGTCGCTACCTGCCTGCTGGCGGTGATTCAATTGCCCCACGGCCACAACCTCGCTCACTCGGACACTCCCAAGAATCAATCTGGATCGGTCATGCAGATACAAACCCTTCCCTTCGGACAAACCGCCGACGGCCAGGACGTTTCGCAGTTCATTTTGACCAACAGCAGCGGCAACTCGATTCGCTTGACCAACTATGGTGCGGTGCTGATGGATGTCAACATCGCCGACGCTGCCGGCAACCTCGCCAATGTGAACTTATCGTTCGATGCGCTCGCGCCCTATCTCGACGCGCATCCGCACTTCGGTTCGACGATCGGACGGTTCGCCAACCGGATCGGTCGTGGTCAGTTTAAGATCGACGGCCAAGCGTACCAGGTGACGATCAATAGCGGACCGCATCACCTGCACGGCGGAGCGATCGGTTTTGACCACTTGGTGTGGGATGCCGAGACCTACAACGACAACGAGATCGCCGGAGTGCGTTTCCGTTTGGTCAGTCCAGATGGCATGGAAGGCTATCCGGGGACCGTGAACGTGCTGGCCGATTACAGTTTCAGCGAAACCAATGAGCTCGCGATGACCTTCACGGCGACCACGGACGCGCCGACTCATGTCAACCTTTGCAACCACAGCTACTGGAACCTGGGCGGCGCCGGCAGCGGCACCGCGATGGACACGGTGCTGACGATCGAGGCCGATGAAGTGCTCGACGTGGACCACGACCTGATCCCGACCGGTAAGATCAACTCCGTCGCGGGAACCGGCTTGGATTTCCGTCAGCCGACACCGCTGGGCCAGCGGCTGCAGGATTTTCCCGCTACGAAAGGGTACGACCACTGTTTCGTGCTTCGCGGTCAGCCCGGTTCGCTGCGACTGGCCGCCCGGGCCGAGCATCCCGGTTCGGGACGCGTGATGGAGGTCTGGACGACGCAGCCGGGGATGCAGCTCTACACCGGCAATCATTTGCAAGGCAATGCACGCTCGGGCGGCTACCGTGCCCACGAGGCGTTCTGCTTGGAAACGCAGCATTACCCCGACACACCCAACCGCCCCGAGTTTCCCACGACCCTGTTACAGCCGGGGGAAACGCTCGTGCAAAAAACCGTTCACCGGTTCCTGACGAAGTAAGCGATTAAGCTTCTTCTTCGGTAACGCGAACCGTCTGCATGTGGTCGCCCTGTCGGATCGCGTCGACCACGTCCTGGCCTTCGATCACTTTACCAAACACGCTGTGCTTGCCATCCAACCACGGCGTCGCCACGTGCGTGATGAAGAATTGGCTGCCGTTGGTATTCGGACCTGCGTTGGCCATCGACAGAATGCCGGGCGAGTCGTGCTTCAACTCGGGATGAAATTCGTCCTCGAACTTGTAGCCTGGGCCGCCCGTGCCCCGGCCTTCGGGACATCCGCCTTGGATCATGAAGTCGGGGATCACCCGGTGAAACACCAGGCCGTCATAGAACTTCTGCGACGCCAGTTTTTCAAAATTGGCGACGGTCTTGGGAGTCTTATCGCCGAACAGCTCGATACGGATCGTGCCTTTGTCGGTCTCAAACGTAGCAACTTTCATCAGGAACTTCGCTGGTGATAGGGAATGGTTGGTGAAAACAGGGACGGGGAAAGGTTACAAGTTTTAAGCGGTGCTGATTTCTCAGATGGGCTGACAGGCCTGCACGCTCAGGCAGCCGGCTCAGTCTCTGCCGGCACTGCGTCTTCGAGCGGTATCGGGTCTGCCGGCGGGACATCATCCGCTGGAGGCACATCGCCGGATTCGGGAGCCACAGGTGCGGGATCGATCGACTCGGGTGGTGGCCCGAGGCCGGTCAGCGGGATTCGGTTACCGTCGGGCAGGATCAAGACCACGCCTTCAGCGACGCTCGGGTCACCAAACTTTTCCGGGTCCATGACGATTTGACCGGTGCCTTGGGTGCCGGTGATGTCAAACACCATTTTCCCGGAGTGATCCGGTTGCTGCATCGCTTGGGGATTGAGCGTCATCTCCTCAATTTCGCCGATATGCTCGACGATTTCCGGTGAGCTTTGGAGCTGCGGGCGGAGCTGATTGACGAGTTGGGTACCGATGTATTGAAAGCCGTAGTAACCGAAACCACAGCACGCTACGGCGCCGATGACTCCGAGCGCCGCGAGGGTGCCCAATACCCAAAACAGCGTCCGGTTGCCCGAGCGGGGCGGTTGGCGATGAGGGAAGTTGGGATCGTTGTAGCTTTGCGGGTACGGGCGCGGGCCGCCGGGAACCGACCCGGGATCGAATGAGCCGCCGTTACCGTATGACATGCTGGATCCTCAGGCGGAAAAGAGCGAACTACTCGGGGCGTCCATGAAATGCCGCAGCAATATAGCGCATTTCAGGGCAGTTTGCAGGTGACGCCCCCCTACAGCCGCACGTCACTGCCAGCTTACGAGCTGCAAGAGAGCATCGAGCAGCCCGCGCGGTGGCGTGCCCATTCGGGTCGCTTGGCTGCATATTGCTCTTGTCCCGGCACTTCGTCATACGGCTTGCGGAGCACCTCGAGCAACTCGCGCACACCCGCGGGATCGCCTTGTTCGGCGCGATCGATCGCTAACTGAGCGAGGTAATTTCGCAGCACATAGATCGGATTGACCGCGTTCATTTGACGGCGGCGATCGGCATCGGAGATGCCGCTGTGGGCGATCCGGCTGCGATAGTTCGTGAGCCACTGCTGGAACTTCTCGAGCGGCTCCCCGGCGAGTTGCTCGGGCTGATAAAACGCTTCCAACAGCGGCTGCGGCAGCCCCGTTTCTCCAGCGGCTGGACCTGATTCGGTAGCAGCCTGCACGGGCACTTCCGCCAACCGACGAAAGAACAACGTCATGTCGGTTTCGATGTTCGCAAACGCTTCCCACAACTCGCTTACCAGCTTGTCGTCGGACTCCGGCTCAAATCGATCGAGTCCCAGCTTGTTGGCGATCATGGTTTGCCAGCCGGCCTGAAAACCTTCGGTGTAGGTCCGCAGTGCCGTTTCCAGCGGCTCGGCCTCACCGACCAGCGGCAGCAGAGCGTTGGCCAGTTGCACCAGGTTCCACAGGGCGATCTGCGGCTGGTTGCCGTAGCGATATCGGCGTCCACCCGCATCGGTCGTGTTGGGCGTCCAGTTCGGATCGTAATCCTCGAGCCCGCCAT
>CALELC010000248.1 GCA_937904535.1 uncultured Planctomycetaceae bacterium | reverse complement strand
AACTCGGGCGAGTTCACCAGCGTCCAGACGACATCTTCATACGCTTCACGCCAATCGGTATGCAGTCGCGGGTCAGGCGGATCGCCCTCCCTTGCTCGGCGTTCCATCTCGACTTTGATCACGTTGGCTTCGGGCCGCAGGTGGTTGCTCCACGACACATGCTCCAGCGGCGGCAGCGGCTCAGGCCGAACAATCTGTTCGCTCGGCAGCAGCCGCGTCTCAAATCCATCGGCCAGTGCCGCGGCGTACAGTTCGCGCTCGGCTGGCGTCGGCAACCGGCTCGCGAACCGCAGGAACAGCGACTCACAGAGTTCCTCGGCGGATGCGGCGCGGACCGCCAGGTTGGCCAGTTCGCTGTCGATCGATGCGCGGGTGATCCACGAGGCCATCACACCGTTAGACAGAATCCCAGGCTGCAGCACATTGGGGTCACTCAATCGATCGGTCAGCGCGTTCTGCCGTGAGCCGTTCCAGCCGAACGCTTCGAGCACATCGGTGATCGCCTGCGCTCGTGGCAGCGCCAAACTCGGCCGATCGCGCTCATTGGCTAGCGTCGCAAACTCCCAGGCACGCTTCGGATAGCCGAGGCTGATCATCGTGCCTGGCGCTTGTTGCCCATCGGAATCGAAGGTGATTTCTTCCGTCCGCATCGGGTGGCCGGAGGCAAAGAACAGCGAGTCGACGATCTGCTCGGCCGCCAACCGCCGGCGATCGGGAGCTGCGAAAAAGCGGTCTTCCGCGGTCGCTGCGAGGTTGGAACCGGTCGCCTGCCGTTGGTAGGCCTCGGAGGTCATGATCAAACGCAGCACGTGCTGCATGTCATAGCCTGAAACCACGAGCTGTCGCGCCAGCCAGGTAAGCAGCTCGGGGTGGCTGGCTCGCTTGGCTTCCCAATCATCGGCCGGTTCAGTCAAACCCGCTCCCATCAGCCGCTTCCAGAGCCGATTGACGATCACCGCGGCGAAACGTTCGTTGGCGGGCGAGGTGATCAGCGCTGCCAGACGCTCGCGCGAATCCTCCGGCTGCTGCATCAGCTGGCTGGTGAACTCATCGTCGGCCGTGCCAGCAACACTGGCAAACGGCCAGGCCGGCTGCACCGGAACACCCGGCTGCAGCGTCACCCGGATCAGCGACGTCCGCCCTTTGTGCTGCTCGAAGAAGCCGGGGGCGACGCTGCTCGTCTTCGGCACCGAAACCGGTTTGCGCGCGAGCATCGCCGACAGCGCAAACAAGTCCTGCTGGGTCGTCGAGTGATAGGGTGAATCGTGGCAGCGAGCGCACTGCAGATCGACCCCAAGAAACGCCGAGGCGAGCACGATGCTGCGGGTGGCCAGCGGAGCATCGTTATCGGCCGCCATCCCGAATCCGGCCGCCCCGCCTTCGCGTTCGCTGCCGCGCAACATCACCAGTTCGGTGACCAGGCGATCCAGCGGACGACGGTCACGAATCGCTTCGTGCAGGTAGTACCGGAATGGGCCGGTGTTATTGATGCTCGGCTTGAGCATGCTCGGATTCTCCGCCAGCACATCCTGCCAGTAGGTCACCCACTGGTCGGCAACCCGCGGATCGCCCAACAGTTCATCGATCAGCTTCGTCCGTTTCTGCGGATCGTCGCTGAGCAGGAACCGCCGGGCCTGTGCTTCCGACGGCGGCAGACCCCAGCAATCCAAGTACACTCGCCGCAGGAAGGCGGCGTCATCGATGAGCGGCGCCGGCGTGAGCGTTTCGGACGGGATCACGCGGCCCCAAGCGACGCCGCCCTCGACCCACTGCTGCAGCGTTTCGATCTGCTCGGGCGTGAGCGCACCCGACGGCGGCATCTGCTCGCCTTCCTCACGCGACAGCACGCGGGCGATCAGCACGCTGCTGTCCAGATCGTGAGGCACCACC
>CALELC010000247.1 GCA_937904535.1 uncultured Planctomycetaceae bacterium | reverse complement strand
GTTGCCCCTATGGGGCGACAGCCGCTGGCTGGTCAACTCCGCCGGCCGACCGCAAGACGGCATGCGCTCAGTTGTCGTCGTCTGCGTCCGCGCCAGCCGAGCTGTTGATCCCTTGCATCCGCTCCCAATCCGCCAGCGTGATGACCACTTCCCGGGCCTGGCTACCGTTGTATTGGCCGACAATCCCGTCCTCGGCCATGTAATCGATCAAGCGGGCGGCGCGGCCGTAGCCGATCCCCAGGCACCGCTGCAGCAGCGAAACGCTGCCTCGGCCTTCGCGGACCACAACTTCGATCGCGCTTTCATACAACTCGTCGCGCTTCTTCAAACCACCGGCAGACAATGGCGCCGCATCACCGGCAGCGTCGTCGACCTTCAGGTTCATCAGTTCACCGACAAAGTTCTGTTCGCCGGTGCTGCAATGAGCGACGACGCGATCAATCTCGTTGTCCGAGAGGTACGTGCCTTGTCCCCGAATCAAGGTGCTCGTTCCAGGCCAAAGGAACAGCATGTCACCGTTGCCGAGCAACTTGTCGGCCCCGTTCTCGTCGAGCACCACGCGGCTGTCGGTCCGGCTGGCGACCTGGAAGCTGAGCCGCGCCGGCAGGTTGCTCTTGATCAGACCGGTAATAACGTCGACCGTCGGTTTCTGCGTCGCCAGAATCAGGTGGATTCCGACCGCTCGGCTCTTTTGTGCCAAGCGAATGATGTGGGTTTCGACTTCCTTACCAGCCGTCATCATCAGGTCCGCCATTTCGTCGGCGATGATCACGATGAACGGCAGCTTTTCCGGCACGCCGCTGGCCTCGTCGGCTTCATCGATCTCCAGCCGGCGATACAGTTCCTCACGTCCCAAATCGTTGTAGCTGTTGATGTGCCGCACGCCCGCTTTGGCCAGCAGCGCATAACGTTCTTCCATCTTGTCGACAGCCCAAGCAAGAATCGCCTCCGCCTTCTTCATGTCGGTGACGACCGGGTGCATCAGGTGCGGCAAACGACCGTAGCCGGAAAGCTCGACCATCTTCGGGTCGATCATCAGCATCCGCACTTCGTCGGGCCGACAGGTCATCAGCACCGAGGTGATGATCGCGTTGAGACACACGCTCTTGCCCGTACCCGTACGTCCAGCGATCAGCAGGTGCGGCATCTTGGCGAGGTCGATCGTCAGCGGGTTTCCCGAGACGTCTTTGCCGAGGAACACCGGGATGTTCATCTTCCGCGTCGCACCGGCGCATTCTTCGATCACCTCGCGCAGCCGCACGACTTGCCGCTGCTCGTTCGGGACTTCGATCCCGACGGTGTTCTTGCCCGGAATCGGCGCGACAATCCGAACGCTCGGCACCCGCAGCGCGATCGCCAAGTCGTCGGCGAGGCCAGTGATTTTGCTGAGCCGCAGCCCGGCTTCCAGTTCGACTTCGTACTGGGCGATCACCGGCCCGGTCTCGATTTCGACGACGCGGATGTTGAAGCCGAAGTTCTTGAACGTCTCCTCCAGGATCCGCGCCTTGCGACGGACTTCGGCGGTTTGGTCGTCGTAGCAAATGTCATCCGACTCGTCGAGCAATTCCACACTCGGCAGCCGGTACTCGTCGGCGCCCTCGGGTAAGTCCTCATTGACGGCATCCATCACCGCCTGCAATTCATCACGCTTCTTGGGCATGCGAATCTTGGGCGAGGTCGGTTCGTCATGCGGCTCGTCGCCGCGGAGCGTGACCGGCTCGCCATCAACATCCAGTTCCCGAACGACCGGTTCTGCCAGCTCGTCGTCAAGCTCTTCGTACTCGTCGCTATCGACCGACTCATCGTCGTCTCGTTCGTCACTGAGATCCGCAGCGTTACCCGCTCGCGACTTACTGCTCGGCTCGCTCGATGCGGCCGCCGACCCGGCTTCCGCTTCCTCGTCCGTTGCCGCGCGATTCGATTTGGGCCGTTTGCGGAGCTTGATGGTCGGTTCGGACTCATGCGGCTGACGCGGATCGCGGTTGCCGCTCAGTTCCACCGGCTCGCTGATCGCTCCCTCACCGGCAACTGCTAGCGGATCGTCCAGATCGGTGGTGACGGCCCGCGCCCGTTTGCGGCGATGCGGCAGCACATCATGGACGGTTTCAAACCCGCGGCGCGACACCAGCGCACCACAGCTGAGCACTTTCGCTCCGGCGTACCACAAGGCGTAATCGGTCGTCAGCATCAGCCCGATCAGCAGCACCGTGATCGTCAGGATCCACGCCCCGGGCAGCGCAAAATGCTCCTGCAGGTAGGTGCTGGTCATCGCTCCGAGATACCCGCCGGCGCCGACTGCCGGAAATCCGTCCAGCCGCAGCGGGGCCAGTCCGGCAGCGGTCGAAACCGCCACCAGCACCACGGTGGTGCCGAGCGAACGCAGCACCGGTGCGTTGACGAAACCTTGCCCGAGAATCACAAACGCCACGGCCGCGGCGGCGGCAATCACGATCACAATGCTGACCCCGACCGCGTCGATCAGCATCGACGAAAACAACGCCCCCCAGTAGCCGCAGGCGTTGGTGAGGCTGTCGTTGAGCGGGTAATGGGTGACGTCCGGGGTGTACAGCAGCCGCAGCGGCCAAGCTGGCGTTGTCACCGGATCACGCGGGTCGCGGGTGACCACGGAAACCAGCAGCATCAGCGTCAGCGCCGCGAGTGTCAGCCCAGCCAGATCGCGATTCAAACTCCGCGTCGATACCGCAGCCGCAGCTTTCTCCGGCTGTGCTTTCGCGGCTCGCGACGATTTGGATAGTGCGGCGGCGTTGGCCATAGGTTCCCGGACAAGTGTGATTGACCACACTGCTGAGGCAGTCGGTTGCGAAGCGACGGTGCCGCCAAGGCAGAGCGGCGCCACTCGTCTCTATCGACACACCGGCACCTCAGCGATGAGCCTCAAAACCTGGCATCGCCCGAAAAAAAAAAACCTCGGGTGGAGGTGGGGCGACTAATCGGTATAAGCGTTGCTGTGGTCGTCTCTCGGTTTGATCGCCAGCACCCTCCGCAGCAGCCGGGTGAACTGGCTGTTGGCACCCGCGGAGAAAGACGATGACCAACTCGATGTACACCTCATGTATCGAAGCCTGCCTCCGGTGCGCTCAAGCGTGCGAGCACTGCGCCGATGCCTGTCTCAGTGAATCAAACGTGCAGATGATGTCGGAGTGTATTCGGCTGGATCGTGATTGCTCCCAAATCTGCTGGATGGCCGCTGCGCTGATGAGCCGCGAGTCGCAGTTTGCTGCTGCTTTCTGTCAGCTCTGCGCCGAGGTCTGCGAAGTGTGTGCCGACGAATGCGGGCAACATGATCATGATCATTGCCAGCGCTGTGCCCAGGCCTGTCGCCAGTGCGCCGACGAATGTCGCCGCATGGCCGCTTAGCGGGCGGCCACTGATACGCTGCCGCAGGAAACCCTCGGCATAACGCACCACAGAAGCGACATGCTTTCGCCCCAACGGGGCAACCTTAGGTTAGCCCAGGCTAACGGCCTGGGAATCGAAACGGATGAACATCAGCGAGCCCCAACGGGGCGGCCCTAAGAAAATCAGCGGCGCCCGTTAGGGCCACCCCTTTGGGAGTTTGGGAAAGGGCGTTCGTGGACGATCAAAACACAGGGCGTCGCCCTGGGCTGACATAGCACCGGCCCGTTGGGCCTACCATTTGTCACTCGTGAGTGCTAATTTCGGCTCTGCTAACTTAGCCCAATGTCGCCTCGCTCGCTGAAACGTCGTCTGATCCCCTAGAACGAATCTCAACCGCTTCGTCTGAATCAGACGGTGAAGTGGAACGATTCTAATGCGACGGTTAGGCGCATTTTTGGCAGAATAGACAACGCGAACGCCTTAGCTCACCCTGCACTATGCGAATAACTTCGCGATTGGCCTGCCGCCATCGGTGACCGGGATCGGACGATCGCCGTCGTACAGATAACGCGTCCAGTCGATCCCCAACGCCGCATGAATCGTGGCAAAGAAATCGGGGACACTCACCGGATCGGAGACGATGTGCTGCGACAGCTCATCGGTCTCGCCGTACGCACCACAGTGCTTCAAGCCTCCTCCGGCCAACACGCAGGTGAACGTGCTGCCCTGGTGCCCGCGGCCGCCACCGCCATCGAACTGCGGCGGCCGCCCGAACTCGCTGGTGATCACGATCAGCGTCTTGTCGAGCATCTGATGAGCTTCCAGATCGTCCATCAGCGCGGCCATCGACTGATCGAGATCACGAATCAACTCATGTTGGTTTTCGATCCCATCATTGTGCACATCCCAGCCGGTGCCGTTCATGAAGTTCAGGTTATGAGAAACCTCGATGAACCGCACGCCACGCTGCAGCAACCGGCGAGACAGCAAACAACGCTGGCCAAACTCACTGCCGTACGCATTGCGTAAATCTGCTGGCTCGCGATCGAGTTCAAACACGCTGGAAAACTCGGGCCCGGCAAGTTTTAAGCTTTGCGCGATCGCGGCATCGTAATCCGCCACTCGCGCATCTCGGTCGTAGCGTTCGATAGCCGAGTCGCGTTGCACCTGCAGCAGCCGCTCACGCCGTGATTGCCGCTGGTCCGTGACCCCGTCGGGACGCGACAGTCCCGCCGGCCCGCGGCTGGTATCGGTGAGGTACAAGTAAC
>CALELC010000246.1 GCA_937904535.1 uncultured Planctomycetaceae bacterium | reverse complement strand
ATCGCCTTCGGGCATCGCATCTAAGCGGCTGGCCAAGTATGCCATCTGCGAGCAGTAGTACCGCGAAATTCGCTCGTAATCGTCAGACAGATCATCGTGTGACGCGGAATGGTGCGTTTTGCGGACATCGAGGAACGGATAGAACAATCCCGAGATGTCGCGGCATAACAGCAACGTTGCCACGCGAGTCTTGTCGGTTTGGAAAGCCAGCGCCACGATGTCACACATCAGCTGCATGTGCTCGCGGATGTCCTCGGGCAAGCCGTTGTCCGGCCGCGCCATCGTGACCAGCGGTTGGCCGAGTCGCTCCGCCCGCTCGACTGCACTGCTTTCTTCGTCACGCATCCGCACCACGCGTTTTTCGACTTCGCGGACGCTGCTGAGATATTCTTCCAACTTCACGCGATCCGAAGCGCTCGTCTGGCGACTCAAGCTAGCCGCATGTTCCTTCACTCGGTCCAGCACGCTCTTGTTGCGGCGGCTGCCTCGATTATCGAACAGGCTGTCAAACGCCAGCGACGGGTAGACTTCCATCGGCACCGGCGAGGTCGCGTTTTGCCATGAAATGTGGGAGCTATAAGCCATCGAAAAGTTGGTTTCGTGATAGCCGGTCACCGGTTGCTCGCACCCCAACACCAAACTCGGCTGAGCCGTTTCCTGGCCAAAATGATTGGCCAGCATCTGATCAATGCTGATCCCGCCGCGCAGTTCCGACCCTTTTTGCAGCGACGCGCCCGAGAGGATGTTGCCGGTTTGTCCCGGGTGGATGCCGACACCCGTAGCGTTCTCGTTGAACAAGCCGGAGATGAAATTCATCTTCGACTTCAGTTTTTCCATCGGCTGCAGGCTCTGGCCAAGTTCCATCTCAGCTCCACTGCCCTTCGCCCACCAGTGCTTGGAGTTGACCCCGCAAGCCATAAACAAGGCGGCAAATCGCTTGGGATGAGGCGACGCTGCGCCCGGCTCCGCGGCAGGTGATCCCCAGACCGGAATCGACTCGAGCCAGGGCAAGGCCATCGCTACGCCCGTACCGCGGAGCAGTGTCCGGCGTGAAAGTTTGGCAGCACCGGGGCGCTGTGATCGGGTCGACGAAGCGGAGCGAGAGTCACTCATGGTGGGCATCCTTTACAAGTCCGTCGCGGCCCCGTTTTTCGAGGAACTGCGAACTGGTGATGATCGTGGTAATCATACCACTGAAGCGGTGATCGTCCTCAGCCAGCCGCGCTCGCATCGACTCAACCAACTCATCGTCGGAGAGCAGCAAGTTGCGACCCAGGGCATAGGATAACAGCTTGCGACAAAGGTTATCAACGAACTCGTCCTGCCGCTGGTCGTGCAAATAGCTGAGCAGCCCCTCAAGCCCCTCACCTTGCATGCCACCGGGAAATTCGGCTCGAGCGTCAATCTCACGCCCACCGAGATCGAGTGTGCGCCATTCGCCCACCGGCCCATAGTTCTCAAACGCTAAGCCGACAGCGTCGAAGCGATCATGACAAGCCGCGCAGCTCTTATGCTCCCGGTGTTTGGCCAATGTCTCAGCCAGCGTCAATTCGCCCAGTGCCTGTTCGTCTTCGGGCAACTCGGGAACGTCAGGCGGAGGCGGTGGAATCCGCTCGCCCAACAACCTCCGCACCACCCAGTAACCACGTTTGACGGGACTGGTCCGCAAGCCAGGCGCGTTCTGGGTTTGAAACACCGCCATCGGTAATAAGCCACCGCGGTGATACGGCCGCGCATCGTCGACTCGCTGCCACGGGCCCAAATCAAAGTCTAGCGACTCGATCCCGTAGTGCTGCGCCAGTTCCGCGTTGACGAAGGTGTGCCGCGCCGTGATGAAGTCGAGCACCGAGCCGTCACGACGGATCAAGTCGATAAAGAAGTGGAGCGGCTCTTCAAACATCGCCTGTCGCAGCGAATCCGTGAAGGCCGGAAACCGCTCGCGATCGACGCTGTTGTGCTGTTCAAAGCGGCGAAAACCGAGCCAATTGCCGGCAAACTCAGTCGCTAGCGCCGCTGCCCGTTCATCACGCAGCATCCGTTTGGCCTGAGCCACCAGCACCTCAGGATTTCGCAACTGGCCCACTTCGGCCATCCCCAGCAGTTCCTCATCAGGCATACTCGACCAGAGGAAATAACTCAGGCGACTGGCCAGTTCCAGGTCGGTCAGCGGACCGCGTTCCTCCGCCGTCGGTAGCAGATCAACGCGGTAACAGAAATTGGGCGACATGAGGATCGCGACCACACAATCCTGCATCGCATCCTCATGTGCCAGTTCGTCGACCTCGCGGAGTTGGCGGTAAAACGCTAACAGGTCGGCCTGTTCCGCCTCGGTCAGCGGTCGTCGATAGGCGCGCCGCGCGAACTCCAGCAGCGCTTCCAGGTGGGTCGGCTCGGCCGCCAGCCGCGCCCGTTCGACAGCCCGGATCTGTTCGTTGATGTCCCGGAAGTAGCGCTCGATCGACTGCAGCACTTCTCCGCTGCCACCATTGCGACGCGCCTTCGCCAGATAGACCTCCGCCAGCCGCTCGATCATCGATTCGGTAGTCACGTCTTTGTCTTCGGCGCGCGCAAAGTCAAAGACTTCGTCGCGCATGTAGAGCGAGTCGGTGCGGTCAAACCAGATGAACCCGGTGTATTGCCGCATCGGGGCCGAAGTCACAAAGTCGAGCTCTTGCCACAGCTGATCGAGTTCCCGTTGCGCCGCCGGGTCGAGGATCATGTCGTACAGCGGGGCGTCATCTCGATAGTAACCCATCATGCTGTGAAAACCGGCGCTGAGCAGCCGCCCTTTTTCCTGCTCATCCTTGGAAGTACCCAGATAATCGCGGCCGCGTTCCGAAATGTAAAACGCATCGGGGAAGGCATCACAAAATCGTTGCAAAGACGCGTCAAACGCTTTCCGTTCGCTTGGATCCTCAGGAGCTACGAGTTCTGGAAACTTCTCCGCCTGGGTCGAACCCGCTTTGATCGCCTCGATCGTTTCGGGCACATAGCTACGGCGGTGAGCGGCGTATTTGTGATTCTTCCACAACACAAACGGTTGCGATCCCCGGTTGCTGCCACGGAGATCAAGGTTCGGGAACGTCGGCTCGAGCCGCCGCCGCCAATCCGCAACCGTATTTCGCATCACCCGAGACCGGCTGCGGGCGACGTGCTTACCGGAACCGTCCTGAGGCAAGTCTCGCCACATTTGTTGCAAGCTGCGCAGCGGTCCCCAATCATGCTGTTCAGCTTCCAGAATCGACCACACCACCTTCAGATACTTCAGGCTGATGTGGTGTTCGGCCGCAACGTCCTCCAGCGTTAGGTCATCCGCCTGTCCAGCCGCGCGTCGGATCTTGAATGTCCAAGCCGCGAAAAAGTAATCGGCGTAATCGGTCGGCTGCCGGTAATAGAACTCGACGATCCGTTTGACACAGTATTTGTCGCGGTCGGTCTCGGTCATCACCGGGTGCGGAGCAAACGCAAAACCGTGCGGCTTGAGCACCAGGTGATCAGCGATTTCACGAGCTGCGCCGAGGTACTTTTGCATCAGTGCCGGTGACATCGTCAGCGATTCACCGCTGTTATCAAAGCCCGCCTCGTTGGCGGGATCCACCGGAAAATCACGAGTGGGCCGCAGGTCCACGCCGGTCAAATCACGAGTCGTGTAGTTGTATTCAGCGTTGCTCAGACGGCGTGTGACCACGGGCCCCGGGTCGCCCGAACTGCGCACGGCGGCCTCGCGCCGCACGGTGCGAATCCACTGCGTAACTTGCCGCCGCAACTCGTCGCTCGGCTGCTCCATCTCTTCTGGCGGCATCTCATGCGCCTCGATTCGGTGCAGCACCTCTTCCCAGGTTTGATGATGAGACTCGATGTCGGCCAGCGACCGATACTGGCTTAGATCCAGCTGCGCCTCCTGCACGTCAGCACCATGACAGTCGTGACAGTAGTTCGTCAGAAACGGCGTGATCACCTCAGTCAACATTTGCTCGGTCTGACTGAGACCCGGCAACGATTCGACCGGCTCCTCAGCGTTCACCGTCTGCGAACCGAAGGCAGCGGACAGTACGACCGCAGCAAGTGAAAGGAGAAAAATGGCGCTTCGCATAGACGACGAGGGGAGGGAGCGAGTGGAGAAAATCAGCGGAGTGAGCCAGGCGGCAACAAGGAAGGCTGCGATGCACGTCGCACCCTGTCCAGCAGCCGGCGGACGAAAAGGCAGGACCGGCCATTATCGTCCTTTCGTGACGCCGTGTACAGACTTTGGCTCGCCTACAGCCGACTGGTTGCGGTTCACTCACCCTCGGCCGCCAGTGAACAACAGACCAATTCGTTATCGCTGCGGACGTAGATCGAACGGTTGGCGAAAGCCGGCGGCGCCCAACAAACACCTTGATCGCGTCTGGCCAATTGCACCCGAGTTGGAGCGATTACATGGGTGCGTGAGCGTACCTGGACACCCTGGGGTGATAACTCGGTGAGCAACAATTCGCCTTGTTCATTGAACATCCAGATCTGTTGGCCACGCTGAACCATGTGGATCGTCGCCCAGCGATTGGGTTTGACCAGCGTCTTGTCTTCCCAGATCCGGTCGCCGGTCGCAGTGTCGAGACAGCGGAACTCGCCATAGCTATCGACACCATAGATGTAGCCATTCAGGAAGATCGGGTTGCTGATCATCGACTGCAGGGCGTCGGTGTTCTGCTCGCTGCTGCCCACCCGTTTCCAGATCAGTTCGAAGCCAACGCGATCCTTCGGAACATGCAGCAGCACCGAACCATCATAAAACGAGGTCACGAACAGTTGCTCATTGGAGACCACCGGGGTTGAGATCCCGATCGGCATCTTGCTCGGCCGGAAGGGATAGCTCCACAGCGTTGTGCCGCCGCGTGGGTCGAGCGCGGTGATGCTGTCGCCGGTCCAACACACAAGCACGTCTCGTCCGGCCTGTTGGATTAATGTCGGCGTCGAGTACTGCGCCCGATCATTCAGTGCCTTCCACATCTCTTGGCCGGTCGATTTCTCAAAAGCGACGACGCTCGCGCCGTTCTTGCCGCCAACCTGTTGGATCACCAGGTTTTCGTAGATGAACGGCGCCGCGGCGATGCCCCAAATCGGCATCTCGATCTGGTAATCGGCGTTGAGATCTCGCTGCCAAACCACGCTGCCGTCGGTGACATTAAGACAGTGAAAGTGACCCATCGCACCGACTGCGTAGGCGAGTTCGCCGTCGACTGTGACCGCTGCCCGTGGCCCCGCGCGGTAGCTGATCGTGTAGGGCGCGTCGTAGGCATAAGTCCACAGCGACTGGCCCGTCTCCGCATCAAAGCACAGCACGCGTTCTTGATCGCCATCACCGGTCTGCAGTTCTTGGCTCACTCGATCGGTCACAAACACCCGCCCGTCGGCGACCGTCGGGCCGCTGTATCCTGATGCGACCTGGGCTGTCCACTTGCGAGGCAACTGGCCGGCGGGCAGTTCGCTGACGATGCCGTCCTCATTCCACTGTGCATCACGCTGCGGCCCCCGCCACTGTGGCCAGTCATCCGCCGTGGTGTCGAGTGCCACCGACCAAAGCATCAATCCGAGTACCGCCAATCTCATCGATCTCATGATGCTTCCCATCCTGCCCCGCAAGGCGAGGGCTGTGTTGAACGTCGTTAAACGGCGCTGGATCGCTCGCCAGCGGCGCGGCCACGCGGCCTTGCCTCGCATGGTACCACACCCACTCACCCGGGGGCACAGCGTTATACTCGCGGTCACCGAGCGTCCCCGCGAAACTTCCCACCAGCCCTGCTCCACCGTTTGAAATCATGATGCGAACGCTTCTCGCCGCCGTCGCCGCTCTGGGCCTCCTGCCCGGTTTATTGTTGGCCCAGGAGGCGGTTCCAAGTTTGGGGACAGCCATCCAAGCGGTTGATGCCGAACCGACGAAACGGCCGAACATCATCGTGATTCTCGCCGACGACCAAGGCTGGAACGACATCGGCTATCACAATCCGCAGCTTCAAACGCCGCATCTCGACCGGCTCGCCGCCGAAGGGGTGCGGCTAGAACAGTACTACGTTTACGCAACCTGTTCGCCGACCCGAGTGGCGTTGCTCAGCGGTCGATATCCGAGTCGATACGGCGTGCTGGCGCCGCTGGGCGAAACGACGCACATGCCAGGCGCCGCCGCCCATCTGCCGCGGGGCTTACAGGCCGCAGGCTATCAAACGCATCTCGTCGGCAAATGGCACATCGGCGAGAGCTCACAACATCGGCCACTGGGCTATGGATTTGACACCACCTATGGCTATCTCCGCGGCCAGATCGATCCTTACACTCATCGTTATAAGAGTGGTGACCATGTCACTTGGCACCGCAATGACCAGTTCATCGAAGAACAGGGCCATGTGACGGATCTGATCACCGACGAAGCGATCCGAGTGATTGAATCATCAGATGACACGCCGTTTTTCTTGTATGTCGCTCATCATGCTCCGCATGCGCCGCTCAACGAGCCACCGAGTTGGATTGCGCGTTATGAGGAAACTTTCGAGGACGTTTGGCGGCGTCATTTTGCGGCGGCGATCACGCATCTGGACAATGGAGTCGGACGGCTAGTCGATGCCTTAGAACGCAGCGGCAAGCGACAGAACACGCTGATCCTCTACTCGTCGGACAATGGTGGCCAACGAGATTGGTCCGCGCCAGCAACCGAATACAACGGCCGCTATGCGGCTCACCGGTCGCTTGGTAACAACGAGCCGCTGCGCGGGTGGAAGGGCGAGTTGTATGAAGGCGGAATCCGTGTGCCAGCGTTTGTGAACTGGCCGGGTGTGCTCGACGGCGGCCGCATCGTTGCTGCCCCCATTCACGCCACCGACTGGGCTGCGACGCTGCTAACCTTAGCCGGTGCTCCTCTTCTAGACGAACATCGGCTCGAAGGCGTCAATGTTTGGCCGCTGCTCCGCGGTTCAGCCGATCCGCCAGTCAGTCGCACACTCTACTGGCGATCTCCTAACCAATTCGCCGTTCGCGATGGCGATTGGAAACTGATCACCGATCGCCTGCAGCGAAAGCTCGAGCTGTTCCACCTCGCTGAAGATCCGTATGAGCAAAACGACCTGGCAACTCAGCAGCCGCAGCGAGTGCAGACGCTCGTCCACCTGCTGGAACAGTACCGGGCCGGTGATCGGCCGAACTGATTTGCCACATTCGGTTCTCGACACACCCACACAGCGACGCTGATCATTCGAGTACGATAGGCGCCAACAGCGGTGGCATGGCGGGTCCGCTGCGACTGGAGTAACAACGATTGACCTTACAACCCGGGTGTATCCGAATGAATCTGAGACCGCGTTTCTGTCTCTCGATGTTGTGCGTCGCGGTGGCGACGGCGACGGCGCAAAGTAGTCCCGCCGAGGCGGCCGAGTTTCGAGCGGGAGCCGCTGTGGTCGACGTCAGTCCGACTCGATTCCCGATCGCAGTCAACGGTGGCATGACTTCGCGCGACGCCACTCAAATCGATACGCCGGTCAACGCACGGGCGATCGTGATGGCCCAGGACGACGTGCAGGTTGCGGTCGTGGTGGTCGATAGCTGCATGCTGCCGCGAGACCTGTTGGACGAAGCCAAGGCGATGGCGTCGCAGCGGACAGGCATCGCTGCCGATCGCATCACCATCTCCGCCACGCACACCCATACCGCACCGGCAGCGATGTCGTGTTTGGGAACCGACGCCGATCCCGAGTACCGAGCGTACCTGCGAATCAAACTGACCCAGGCGATCGAAGAAGCTCAGTCTCACCTAGAGCCAGCGCGGGTTGGTTGGGCAGCCGTCAACGCCGAGCACTACATGGCGATCCGGCGGTGGATTCGCCGCCCTGATCGTCTCGGTGAAGATCCGTTTGGTAATCCGACCGTGCGGGCCAACATGCACGCCGCACAAGTGTGGGACGACGTCACCGGGCCGTCGGGTCCCGAAGATCCTGATCTGTCGTTACTGGCCATCGAGTCGCTGGAAGGACACAAAATCGCCGTGCTGGCGAACCTATCGATGCATTATTTCAGCGGTGTTCCGCCGATCAGCGCTGACTACTATGGCCTGTTCTCCGATGGTTTGGCGGCTCGCCTGAGCAGCGACTCGCCCGCTGGCAAGCATCCCGTGGTCGGGATCATGTCGCACGGCTGCAGCGGTGATATCTGGCGCAAAGACTACACTCAGACGACGCCCGCCGAGTTCGACACGATCACGATCGATGCTTATTCGCAAGGCCTGATTCAGTTAGCCATGGACGCCTACGCATCGATCGAGTTCAAGCAGCCCGAGACGCTCAAGATGGCCGAATCGCGGTTGCCGCTCAACTATCGCGTTCCCAACAAGCAGTTGTTGCAGTGGTCACAGCAAATCATGGATGCGGTAGGAGATCGTCTGCCGCAAACGCTCGAAGAGGTCTATGCCCGCGAGCAGATTTACTTGCATGAGATGCAATCAACCGAAGTGGTGGTGCAAGCGATTCGAATCGGCGAGATCGCCATCGCGACGACGCCGACGGAAACCTACGCACTGACCGGGCTCAAGCTCAAGCTGCAAAGTCCGCTGGAGCAGACGATGGTGATCGAACTGGCCAACGGTGGCGACGGTTATATCCCACCGCCGGAGCAGCATGTGCTCGGTGGCTACAACACTTGGCCGGCGCGTTCAGCAGGCCTCGAAGTCACAGCTGAACCCAAAATCACAGAAGCCGCACTGCGGTTGCTGGAGCAAGTTGCCGAGAAAGCTCGTCGCACCTACCGCAGTAGCGAAGGCCCCGCGGCCGAGAAAATTGTGGCAGCGAAGCCGCTGGCCTATTGGCGGCTGGATGAAATGAGTGGCCCCCGTGCGCGCGACCAGGTCAGCAGCCGCGACGGTTTTTATGAACCAGGAGTGGTGTTCTTCTTAGAAGGTGCTGAGTCGCAGCAGTTCAATCTTGAGGGCCAAGTCAACCGCGCGGCCCATTTCGCAGGCGGACGGATGCGTGCTCGGCTCGGTGACTTGCCGGCAACCTACAGCGTGTCGCTCTGGATCTGGAACGGCATGCCGAACGACGGTCGTGAAGTTGCAGGCTGGCTGTACAGTCGCGGCAATGACTTCGGGCGTCCCGATGCGGCCGAGCAACTCGGTGTCGGTGGCACCAGCGCGCACACCGGCAAATTGATCCTGCAACTCGGTTCGCAACCAGCCGTCGGTGGTCAGACGGAGCTGGAACGCTGGACCTGGAACCATGTGTTGTTGGTTCGTGACGAATCGGCGGTTCGTGTGTATCTCAACGGCAAAGCGGAACCTGAAATCGAAGTCGCCGTTGATGCGGCTGCGCCTCAGTGGGCCGATGAGCTGTTCTTCGGCGGTTCCAGCGCCGGCGGGTTCAACTGGGAAGGAAAACTCGATGAAATCGCAGTGTTTCCTCGCGCCGTTGACCCCAGCGAGCTAGCTGTCGAGCGCTAGTCAGCGTGCTGCTTCACGTCTTCCCGGCGCGGCCATTGGTCGCGCCGGGCCAGTCGATGTGACCGCTTTCGTTGGGACCCGACAGGCTAAACGCTTGAACTCAGCAGCGCCGCGGGTTATGCTCGACCTCCCCCTGCCTGACACTCGCGGGGTCCAGGTGCCCCGCCTGCATCGGTGCAGGCCGCTGAGTTTCCGTGAGCAGCCGTTCCAAGGCATTCTGCTCCACCGCCCCGCCCGCTTCGCGTGTGGCAAGGACTTCCCAAAGCTGAGATGAGCGAACAAGTATTCAAGGTTCGATGCACGCAGTGCGCCGTCGTGATGAAGTTCTTCCCACGGGCGGCTGAATCTCAGCTCACCTGTCCCAAGTGCGGTCAGCGGATGCGCGTGAAGACGCCGCTAGCGGCTGGTGCCACGGCGGCCTCCCCAGTCCCAGCTCGTCCCGCGGCCCGCCAACCGGCAGCAGCTGCCAAGCCCGCTGGTGCCAAGCCGGTCGCGGCACGCTCGGCCGCCGCTTCGGTTAAGCGAACCGCCGCTCCCGCAGCCACGGCTAGGCGGCCCGTCCGCGCGGCGGCACCGGCAGCCGGCCCCGCGGACTGGACCGATTTTCCGACTGCAGGAACTGGCACGCCCACGCTGCCCCGCAGTCTGGCGCCGCTGCCCGGAGGCCCACCGGCCAAGAAAGCGGGCTGGTTCAGCAAGTTCGGCAAACGTCCCAAAGCGGCCGCCTCGTTTCCTGCGGCCAATGCCCCACGCGCCGTCTATGCGGCTCCCGCCCCGGCGCGGCAACCAGCCTCCGGCGGCAGCCGGATTCTCAAGAAACTGCTGCTGGGAGTCGCCGGATTAATCGGTGGTGTGGTCGGCCTGGCGGTATTGCTCGTCGCCATCGGGTTGGTGCTCGCAGGGCGCCCCCAGTCAAAAACCACCATGACGGTGCTGGGTTGGTCAGTCGATGCTCCGGGACGTCTGGCTCCAGGACCCAACGGCGATCAACCTAACAGCAAGAATATCTACCACCGGACAACCAACTCCGAGTTTTCATTGGCTGGCAAGCGCGTCGCAGAACCCGGCCAGTCCTTCACGATCGAGTTGATCGTGCAAGGTATGAAGATGAACACCTCGCTCCGCGATGTTCAACCGGTCGAACGCAGTGGCACATCGGGCTATCGGTTCGCGATGCTGGTTCCAGAACATGGACTGTGGTGTACGGCCGAAATCTTCAAGATTGACGATTCGCATGTATTGGTAGCGACCTACCTTCCCGGTCAAGAACGGCAGCGATCCAACCGCGGCAAAGCTCGACACGACGAAGAAAAGACGCGTGAATTTGACGATCCTGAAGCATTTTTTGCTTCGCTGCGTCGCGGCTAACTGGATGTGAATCGTGAGTGTGGGACTGCGCTTCGAATCGGCTACACGCAAAGACCGTTCGCGACTTGCAATCCAGCAAACTTGCGTGTTGGCTGGACTGGTCCGACTACACGCTTCTTTACCCGCGACGCCTTGTCCCGCAGCGGATGGTCCATCGCCGAAATTGTCTCGGTGCTTACTGGCTGCTAACGCAGCGAGGGATCCGGCTGCCACATATACAAGAAGGTTGGCAGCTTGGCCCGGCTGAGACCAGGGACATCCAGCGGCATCAAATCGCCCTGGATCGGCCGGTTCGGTGTGACGGTGTAGATCGATTGCACGGGTTGGCGGCAGGGATGCAGCATCACGACGTTGCCCGGGGCTGCTCCCGAGTGCCAAGCCGCGACTTGCAAAGCGTCGTCTAAGTATCCGATCGAATCGATCAACCCAAAGGACAGCGCCTGCTGCGCGGTGAGCACGCGGCCGTCCCAGAACTCTTCGTCACCGGTTAGTCCGGCCCCGCGCGCCTGGATAATCGAATCGCGAAAACGCTCTTGAAAACCGTCGGCCATTTGCTGGAGCAGCTCGCGTGACTGCGTGGGGATCATTCGTAGCGGCGAGCCCATATCGACTTGCGAGCCTGATTTGATACTCACTCCAACAATATTGAACTGCGCCAACAGATCCTCCAGGTTATAGAGGTTGAGGATCACGCCGAGGCCGCCAGTCACCGTCGTGGGATGAGCGACGATCTCATCCGCGGCTGTCGCGAGGTGATAGGCACCACCGGCGGCAACATCCATCAGACACGCCACCACCGGGCGACCGGTAACCGCGCGAAAACGCTGCAGGTCGCGGTGCATGATATCGCAAGCGGTCACACCACCGCCGGGTGAATGAATGCGCAGCACCAGCGCTGCGATGTCCTTGCGGCCGGCAGCGTAGTCGAGCTTAGCGCGAAAACTATCGATCGGATTGTTGCCAGCCGACATCAAGCCGGTCTGGTTTTCATTGACCAACACCCCATCAACGTCAATGATCGCCACTTTAGTGCCGCAGCCTGCGCACCCGGTCAGTGGCATTTCAACGATCGGTGTGATGTCCGCTACCGGCTGAGGATCAACACTTACCCGCGTGCGGACATCGATCGGCCCCAGCGATTTGCAGCCGACCGCAAACACCAGCAACAGCGTCACCCCCGCGCGCCACGACATTCCGTCCTTCGGTTGAGGGCAAAGAGTTCGCAGCCCTGATCGATAGCGCGCGGCAACCATCACGTCCCGGTGATCTCCTCTTCGCATCCTTACGAAGCTCGGCAACTGCAAAGGGCAGGCACGACCTCTCTGTCCTCCCAGTGATGCCTGGGAAGGATTGGCGCTCGCTGCATGCCTGGCCCTTACCAGCCGCGATCCGCGTCGGCTGGCACGCTTCCGTTCGATCGTGTTAGTTCGGCGGTCGTGACCTATACTTATCAGCGGAACCGCGACGATCGCTCCCTGGCGGTGTGTTGCTGCGAGGTCGTGTCGGTCAGCGCGGTTGTAGAGTTTCCCTTTTGCTGACGATGCCGCTTATGAACTTTCTGCATGTTGTGCAGCCGCACGCGAGTACGACGCTCCAGATGCGTGTGAGCGGCTCGTTCATTGGCGG
>CALELC010000245.1 GCA_937904535.1 uncultured Planctomycetaceae bacterium | reverse complement strand
GCGTTCGCGAGCACGATATGTCTCCCATTGCTGTGCATCGATCGGCCGCTCCGTCTCGGCCAGGTTCATTGCGGGTTTTGTGGGGGATCGTGCTGGCGATCACCGCGGCGGTCGGTTCAACGCAGGCGGCTCCGCCGCCAGGACTGCGGCTGGAGTCGCTGGAATTGTCCGATCACCGCGGACGCAGCTGGACGCTGGCTGAGTTTTTGGTGGGGGAAGCGGGCGGCAGCCTGAAGGCTGAACTCCAACGGGAGGTAGAAGACAGGCTAAAGGCTGAACTCCAACGGGAGGTAGAAGACAGGCTAAAGCCTGAACTCCAACGGGCTGAAGTCCAACTGGGGGAAGTGGGGCCGGGGAAGGTGTTGGTGGTGGCGTTTTTGGGGACGGACTGTCCTCTGGCAAAACTGTACGCCACGCGGCTGAGCGAAATCGCGGAGCAATACGCGGAGCGCGGCGTGCGGGTCGTCGGCGTGATCAGCAATCGGCAGGATTCGCTGCAGAAAATCGCCGCATTTGTCGAGCGGCAACAGGTCTCGTTTCCGGTGCTGAAAGATCCTCGCAACCGCTTCGCCGATGCGCTCGGTGCTGAACGAACTCCCGAAGTGTTCCTGTTCGACCAGCAGCGACAACTGCGCTATTGGGGACGCGTCGATGATCGCTATGGGATCGGCTATGCCCGCGACCAGGCCAACCGCGAAGATCTGCGGGAGGCGATCGATGAAGTCCTCGCCGGCCGCAGCGTCAGCGTTGCCCGCACCCGCAGCGTCGGCTGCATCATCGGCCGCACCAAACCGACCGATCCAGAGGCAGACGTGACTTATGTAGGATCCGTCGCCGCGATCCTGCACCGGCGGTGCGTCGAATGCCACCGCGATGGCGAAATCGCTCCGTTCTCGCTGGAGGACCCGGACGAGGTCACTGGCTGGGCGGACATGATTGCCGAGGTGGTCCGCGAGCAGCGGATGCCGCCGTGGCACGCCTCACCGGAACATGGCGATTTCGCCAATGACCGCAGCCTGACGGCAGCCGAAAAGGAGACGCTCTACGCCTGGGCCGAAGCCGGAGCACCGCTGGGCGACTTAGCGAGCGCACGCGATCCGCTGCCGCCCCTGCCCGAAAAACCGAGCGGTTGGCAGTTACCACGCCAGCCGGATCTGGTCGTCGAAGTCAGCCCGCAGCCGTTCCCGGTCCCGGCAACCGGCGCAGTGCAGTATCAATATTTCAAGGTTGATCCCGGCCTTGAGGAAGACGTGTGGCTCGAAGCTGCGGAGTTGCTGCCGGGCAATCGCGCGGTCGTACACCACATCCTCGCTTTTACCCGCCCGCGCGGCTCGCAAGGCGGTTTGAACGGAGCGCGGAGCTTTCTCGTCGGTTATGTACCCGGAGCGCGCAGTGACGCTTGGCCAGCAGGAATGGCCAAGCGAATCCCTGGCGGCAGCGAACTGATTTTCCAAGTCCACTACACGCCGATCGGCACACCGCAACAGGATCACAGCAAACTCGGCCTCTGCTTCGCGGATCCGGCGACGATCACGCACGAGGTTCACACGAGCAGCGCCCTACAAACCAATTTTGCGATCCCACCGGGTGCCGAGCACCATGTCGTCACCGGCACCTCTCCGGTACTGGAGGTCAACGGGCTACTGCTGGGCATGAGCCCGCACATGCACGTCCGCGGCAAGGCCTTCCGTTACGAACTGATCCGCCGCGACGGCAGTCGCCGTATCTTGCTCGATATTCCTCAGTACGACTTCAACTGGCAGACGACGTATCTGCTACGGGAGCCGCTGCCGCTTCGCCCGGGCGATCAGATGTACTGCACCGCGGTTTACGACAACAGCTCCAAAAACTTGAACAATCCGGATCCGACCAAGACCGTTCGCTGGGGCGACCAGACTTGGGAGGAAATGATGATTGGCTACGTCCACTTCGCCGTTCCGCTCCCGGGACGCGCCGCGAACGAAGAACACGATGACACGCCACATTGACCCTGGCAGCTATCCCGACCTGATCGACCCATCCGCGTTTGTTGCCGAGGGTGCCGTGATTCGCGGCCGAGTCCACCTGGCGGCGGAAACAAGCGTCTGGTTTGGGGCGGTGATTCGCGGCGATGTCGAGCCGGTGACGATCGGTGCTCGGTCCAATGTGCAAGACCTCGCGGTGATCCACTGCGACCCGGGCTACCCCTGCGAGATCGGTGAGGACGTGACAATCGGTCACGCGGCTGTTGTGCACGGGGCGATCGTCGAATCAGGTTCGCTGATCGGGATTCGTGCCGTGGTCCTGAACGGCGCTCGAATCGGAGCTGGTTCGATCATCGGTGCCGGCGCGGTGGTCACGGAGCGAGCCGAGATTCCGCCAGGCAGTTTGGTGGTCGGCGTGCCCGCGAAGGTGCTTCGTCCGACAAGTGAGCAACAGCGTGAGCAGATTCTGCAGAACGCTGCCCACTACGTGCAGTCAGCCGCCAAATACCGCGAGATCAGCTAAGCCGGACGCCGCGTGCCAGCGTTCCTTTCGCCTGTTCGCCGCCGGCGCGTGCTCGCGTGAAAACGCTTGACAGGCCACCGGGGCAGGACACGGCTGAACACTCGTTACGACCCAACCTACCACTGCGACACAATGTCGCTTTGCCAGGATGCGATTGTCGGTGGCCTTGTAAGCAAGGCGGACTGCCCCTGATACTAACTCCCGCGCAAGACTGCGGGCGCGGATTGCCGTGGTCGGCGATCGCTTTCCCAGACGATTTTTCTCCTACTGACTCGACGTCGTTGCGGACTCGGGAGCCTGGATACTCGGAGTTATGGAACGTTTTCTTTTCCCTCGCTGGGTCAACTCCTTCCTGCTGTTGCTTGGCGCGGTAATCGTCGCCGGCGGCGTTTACGCTGGTGCCATGGGCGGGCTAGTCACCGACCCGGAAACGCTGAACGTCGGCTACCAACCCGTTCAGCCGGTGCCATTTAGCCACGCGTTGCACGCTGGGCAGCTCAAAATGGACTGCCGGTATTGCCACAACACCGTGTTTGACGCCGCCCAGGCCGCTGTCCCACCGACTGCCACCTGTATCAATTGTCACAGCCCGGCCGACGAATCGGGTGTGACTCCGCTGGCATCGGTGCATGAGAACAGCCTGCGACTGGCGCCGATCCATGAGAGCTGGGAAACCGGTCGCAGCGTGGCTTGGAAACGAGTCCACAACCTGCCCCAATTCGTGTTTTTCAACCACTCCGCGCACGTCAACGCGGGTGTCAGCTGCGTCTCTTGCCATGGTCGGATCGATCAGATGGAGACGGTCTACCAAGCTCGTCAGCTGTCGATGGCGTGGTGTTTGGAATGCCACCGCAATCCTGCTCCGCACATCCGTCCGGCCGAGTTTGTGACGAACCTGGAATGGACTTGGCCTGAAGGCGTCGACGCCGAGGCAGAGGTCAAGAAGTTGATGGAGGAGCATCGGATCGCTCCGAAAGATGACTGCAACGTTTGCCACCGTTAAGTTCCGTTTGACTCCAGCTGGCACCACCCGGCTTCCGCTCTGACCGCTGCCCGACACAGGCAAGTCGGCGCGGGGCCCGCAGCGGCGCCCGCCTTCGCTAACGAGCCGCGTCTCCGGAGCGGCTGCGTTCCGATATTCAAGATCACTATCGCTTCGAAACCGCAATGACTTCGATCCCGACCGACGCCGCTGATTCCTCCCCGAAGCCACGCGATCGTTATTGGCGCAGTCTTGATGAGCTGCATCAAAACGATGGCTTCATCAACGACTATCTCAACCGCGAGTTTCCGGTTGCCGCATCGGAGTTCCCCGAAGGCGTCTCGCGTCGCCGCTGGATGCAGATCATGGGGGCCTCGCTGTCGCTAGCGGGTGCCGCCGGTTGTCGCTACCCGACCGAAATCATCGCTCCGTTTGTCGTCCGCCCCGAAGGCCGTCTGCCTGGGGAAACCTACTCGCGTGCGACCAACTACGAATTGGCCGGTCGCGTCTACAATCTGGCCGTAACCAACGTTGATGGGCGGCCGATCAAAATCGAAGGCAACGCCAGCCACCCCGGCAGCCGCGGCGGCACCGACGCGTACGTGCAAGCCTCGATCCTCGGACTCTATGATCCCGATCGTGGTCGTGGCGATTCCGCGGCGCTGCTGAAGCGGGATGAACGCGGTCGCTACCAGTCCGCTAACTGGGACGAGTTCGATACCTATGCTCGGTCGCTGGTGAACGTCGCGGCGAGCAACGGTGGTGCTTCATTCGCGGTGTTGATGTCGCCGACTCAGTCGCCTTCGCTGGCGCGGATGATCAGCAACCTTCGCGAACGGTTGCCGCAGATGACGCTCTGTCGCTACGACGGCGTCAACGGCGACGTGATGCGAGTGGCCACGCAACAGGCCATCGGCACCCCCTGCCGCCAGTCGCTGCAGTTGGAATCGGCGCGCGTGATTCTGTCAGTTCAGGCAGACATCCTGGGCACCGACCCCGGCATGGTTCGCAACGCTCGCGGCTTCAGCGAAACCCGCAACCCGGATCAAGAAATGAGCCGGCTGTATGTCGTCGAAGGCGGCTACAGCAACACCGGCGTGATGGCCGACACTCGCCTGTCGATGCGGCCGAGCCAAATGTTGGCGTTCCTCGGCGAACTGGAACGACAAATCGACGCCCTCACCGCTGCGACGGAACTCGATGCCGCGCCGCCCGAGCGAGGCTTTGACGAACTCGAACCGAGTGAACAGCTTGCAGCGTTCCTGGAAGTCGTTGCCGCGGACCTCCGCAACGGCGGCGAAAATGCAGTCGTGGTCGTGGGTGAATCACTCGGTGCCGACGCTGTGGCTGCCGGCATCCGGATCAACAGCAAGCTCGGTTCGCTGGGTCGCTTGCAACGCTTCCTGCCCGTCGCTGATCGCGACCTGGGCGAAACGGTCGCACTGCCAGAGCTCGTGCAGCGGCTCAACTCGGGCCGGATCGAAACCCTGGTGATCCTCGGCGACAACCCCGCCTTCACCGCTCCCGGCGATGTCCGCCTGGGCGATGCGATCGCTCGTGCCGAGAACTCGATTTACGTCGGCGAATATCACGACGAAACCTCGGTCCGCTGCTCGTGGTCGGTGCCGCAATCTCATCCACTGGAATCGTGGGGTGACTGCGTCGGCGACGATGGCTTGTACGGCGTGTGTCAGCCACAAATTTTGCCGCTGTTGGGCGGACGCTGTGCGATCGAAGTTCTCGCGCGAATGCTGGGTGAAGACGATACCGCTGG
>CALELC010000244.1 GCA_937904535.1 uncultured Planctomycetaceae bacterium | reverse complement strand
CTGTGCCGCTCCTATCGCTACCAAAGCGCTGGGTACTACGTTTCCTTGTTGGCCGAAGCCCGCGGTCACCGTCCCCTGCCGGACGTGATGACCATCCAGGACCTGAAGAGCCAAGCGATGATGCGTTTGGTCTCCGGAGAACTGGATGATTTGATTCAGTCGAGCTTGGCACGGATTCAATCGAAGAAGTTCACGCTGAGTATTTACTTTGGTCGTAACCTCACCCGGCGCTACGACCGTTTGTGCCTGCAACTCTTCAATATGTTCCGTTCACCGCTGCTGCGGGCACAGTTCTCGAAGGAGAAGGAACGTTGGCAACTGAAGAGCATCTCGACGATCGCCACGAGCGAAATCCCGCCGTCGCACCGCGAGTTTATCGCCGCCGTGGCTGCCGAACACTTTGCCGGTCGCACCGGCCGCGTGCGCCGCAAAGCGCTGCCGCGCTATGACTTGGCGATTCTTGAAAATCCCGATGATCCTCAGCCGCCCTCGGATCCCAAAGCGATCCAACGATTTATCAAAGCTGCTGATGCTCTCAGCATCGGTGTCGAACTGATCACGCGAGACGACTACGCGAGACTGAGCGAGTTCGATGCGTTGTTTATTCGCGAGACAACCTATGTGAATCATCACACCTACCGTTTTTCACGGCGGGCGGCAAGTGAAGGCTTGGTGGTGATCGATGACCCAGTGTCTATCCTTCGCTGCACGAACAAGGTCTATTTAGCCGAGCTACTTGCGCGCAATAAAGTGCCGACGCCAAAAACGATCGTCGTTCATAAGGACAATATCAACGGGCTAGCTGAGCAATTGGGCTACCCCGTGGTTCTTAAGAAGCCGGATAGTGCGTTTTCCGTAGGTGTGACGAAAGCGGATGACGAGTCACAGCTCAAGGACCAGCTCACGCGACTGCTCGATGAGTCAGACTTGGTGGTCGCCCAAGAGTTCTTGCCAACCACTTTTGATTGGCGCATCGGCGTCTTGGATGGTCGTCCCTTGTACGCCTGTAAGTATCATATGGCGCCGAAGCACTGGCAGATCATCAAGCAAGACACGGACGAGCAAAATCGCTATGGCCGGGTCGAAACCATTCCCGTTGAGGTAGCGCCGCGGCGCGCCGTCGGTGTGGCACTGAAAGCGGCCAATCTGATTGGTAACGGCTTGTATGGTGTCGATGTCAAGCAGTCGGGCAATCAGTTTTATGTCATCGAGGTCAACGATAACCCCACGATAGACTCGGGCCTTGAAGATAGTATTTTGCGCGATGAACTCTATCGACGCATCATGCAGACTTTTCTCACCCGAATCGAGCAGCGCAAGGCGGGACTGGGGAACAACGGATGACACGGCAACCCCTGGACCTGTTCGCTGCCTACGGTGTCGAACTGGAATACATGATCGTCGACTCGGACTCACTCCGCGTCCGCCCGATTTCAGATCAGTTGCTGCAGAGCATCGCCGGCGAGATCGTGTCGGATGTGGAGTTAGGGGACATCTCCTGGTCGAACGAATTGGCGCTGCATGTCATCGAACTCAAGACGACCGAACCGTCCCCTCAGCTCGAACCGCTGGCGGCTCGCTTCCAGGAGCACGTTGGTCTGATCAACGAGCGGCTGGGGTCCCTGAATGCTCGGCTGATGCCAACAGCGATGCATCCGGCGATGAATCCGGAGCAGGAAATGCGGCTGTGGCCACATGACTACAACACGGTTTATGAGGCATTCAACCGCATTTTTGACTGCCGAGGACACGGCTGGGCCAATTTGCAAAGTGTGCATTTGAACTTGCCATTTGCCAATGACGACCAGTTTGGGCGTTTGCATGCGGCGATTCGCTTGCTGCTACCGCTGCTACCCGCGCTGGCCGCCAGTTCACCGCTGATGGACGGACGCGCCAGCGGTCTGCTCGACACGCGTCTTGATGTTTATCGCCATAACTCAGCAAAGATCCCGTCGATCAGTGGGCAGGTGATTCCTGAGCCCGTGTTTTCACGAAGTGAATACGAGCGGGAGATTTTCCAGCGGATGTATCGTGACGTGGCTCCCTATGATCCTGAGGGAACCCTGCAACATGAATGGCTTAATGCCCGCGGGGCGATCGCCCGTTGGGATCGGAACAGTATTGAGATTCGCGTGCTCGATATTCAGGAGTGCCCCGCTGCCGACCTAGCAATCCTGCAGGCGATTCGCGACGTGCTGCAGTGGTTGGTCGCTGAGCGTGGCTCCTCCTACGCACAGCAACGCAGCGTTCCACAGGCTGAACTCGTAGAACTACTCGGGCAGACCATTCGTCACGCCGATGAGGCCGTTGTCAACCAACCCCAGTTGCTGGCGGTATTGGGCTACGCGGATGAGCGGAGTCTGACCGCACAGGAGGTTTGGACGCGACTCATGGAGCGGGCCACAGGCGGTCTCTCCGGTTCCGCCTCGATTAATCCGGAGCTCGAACTGATTTTAAACGAAGGGGTATTGGCCAGACGCATGTTGCAGCGGGTTTCCGACCAACCAACCGACGCTGAAATATCAGCGCTGAGCCGCGACTTGTGTGACTGTTTGGCACAAGGGCGAGGACTGCATGGCCCCCGCTGACGCCGCACGCCAACCGGCGCTGGAGCCGACTGAACCAGCACCGCGTCCCCGTGCGGTGGTGATTTCCTGTGAACATGCCGTGCGTGAGATCCCGCCGGAGGTTGCGGCTCAGATCGCCATCCCGCACAGGGTGTTAACGAGCCACCGCGGCTATGACCGCGGCGCCATGGAGATCGCCATGGCGCTGGCAGAGCAGATGCGCAGTCCGTTGTTTCTGGGCACGCTCACGCGCCTGGTTGTCGATCTCAATCGCTCCGAAGGGACCGGCGACCTGTTCTCCCGCTATGGCCGATCGCTCGACGGATCAAGTCGTGAACAACTTTTGCGGCAGCACTACCGTTCGTTTCGGGACCAAGTTCGCGCGGAGATTGAGAGACGACTATCGCAGGGCCTCCATGTGCTGCACCTTTCCGTACATACTTTTACGCCTCGGTTTCGAGGCGAACGGCGCACAGCGGATATCGGCCTACTATTTGATCCCGCGCGCGATGCTGAAAATCATTTTGCCGAAGCCTGGCGTGAGGCAATTCTACAGCACTGGCCGCAGTTGATTGTGAAGATGAATTACCCGTACCTGGGTACGGACGACGGCCATACGACGGCCCTGCGCACCGATTTCCCTGATCCGCAGTACCTAGGGATCGAATTGGAAGTCAACCAAAGCTGGCCGCGCGGTAGCGGCCGGCGGTTCGACAGACTCCTACAAACCTTACGACAGTCGTTGGCCGCCGCTACCGATCAATGAATCGGTATTCGCCGGTCCGGCGAGAGCGATATTGCTTGTCCGCCATTGGCCCTCGTCGGTACCTATCGCAACCAATGCCAGTTGCCGCTACTCGGAGAACGTTGCCTCTTCTTCAGCGGTGGACCGGAAATACACCCAAAACGGTTCGCTAGGCTTTCCAAGGTCGTTGAGCGTTCCAGGAATCTGCAGCAATTCGTTACCATCGAGTTCGACCGTTACTAACGAACTGGTGCCCCTGGCCCACGCGTACCGCCAATAACTGGGACCGACAGGGTCGCTCACCGCTTCTAAGAATAAAAAAGCCTCAGGATTCTCACCCTGAGCGAGTGCAAAAAGTGCTCCGTTGATTCCTGCTTCGCTGTAGCGGTAGATTGGCTTGGGGAGCATGGTAAGTTCAACGATTTTCCGATTGACGATTTCGTACCCCGTGAAGCGGCTCGCGAGCTGTAGGAGTTGTTCGGTGCGTTCCGAAACCGTATCTCCCGGAGTCGCTGCTAGTGGCATCTCTGTAAACCTCAAGCCCGGTTGTTCAGGTTTCCAAGTCTGAGAGCCGGCAGTGGCGGTAACGTAGCCGGGTGTGGTCGAAATCAGAGTGTGTCCCCAAAGTTGATCATTTTGCCACCGCCAAACCTCAGTCAGCGCAATCGGCCGCCCCTCTCCCCATGCCCACAGTGCTCCGGTCTGCAAGCGATCGAGGTTCCGGCCGCGCGCAGGGGCATAGATCTTCATCAAAAGGTGAGGCTGAGCAATTTGGTAGCGGGTTCCATCACTTCGAATTCCAAACATTTCGATATCGCTGACCAATGCTTGGGAAAGATCCGCCGAATTTTTCTCAGGCTTGTCAGCCTCCTCCCCAAGGGCCAAGCCCGGTAACACCATTACGGCTGCGATCACGACAGAACGACGAGCGACGAGTCCGAACATGACGATCTCCTGATATGTGAGACAGCTTCTAACCTACGACGGCGCGTCGATCGCACCGCATCCCTATTCAATTAGTCAACCAGCAGAATCGCTTGTAAAAGCGACTGTGCAACTTGTTCGGCCACCTGTTTGGACGGTCGCCCCTATCGGCGGGGTAACCTTCTTACTGAATAGCCAGAGGCCTAATGTGATCATGTGTTCACAACCTTGCCCCCCGCTTTCTGCACTACCATTCCGGTTAACTAGCGCAATAGTACAGCATAGCAGGTAGGCCGTCGAACTTTTTGTTGGTCACGATCTGAGCCGAGTTGACCGTATCTACAACGCCTTACCGCAAGCCAGATTTTCGATGGGACGCTCAGCCCAGGAGCGTTGCGGAGGGGTTTTCACAGCAAGGATACGGATCGAACGAGTCCCACGGCGCCCAGCAAGATGCATGACTCACTGCTTCGCGCGCGACCTATTCGCTCTGCCGCGGATTGGAATAACATGCGGTCGGAGGTACCTCATCCGCTCCTCGCGCAGGTGGGTGTCGGCGGTACAACTGGCGTGGCTACTGGACAACGGCAGCAGCGAGCTTGTCGACGATTTGCTGACCGATCGCGAGTGATGCGGTCGCGGCAGGCGACGGCGCATTGAGCACATGAATCGCCCGCGGCGTGCGTTCGATGAGAAAATCATCGACGAGCGAGCCATCGGGGAGGACGGCCTGAGCGCGCACGCCGCTGCGGCCAGGCAGCAGGTCGTTCGCGCGGATCGCGGGAATCAGCTTCTGCAGCGCTGCCACAAAGGCGGCTTTACTCGCTGACCGCCAGATCTCGCCAAGCCCCATCCGCCAGTGTCGCCGCGCGAGCTTTTGAAATCCGCTGAACCGCAGCGTCTCAGCAAGATCGCGCGGTCGAATGTCTCGCCAGCGGTATCCTTCCCGCGCCAGCGCCAACACAGCGTTGGGCCCGCATTCCACGCCACCACCGATCATTCGAGTGAAATGCACGCCCAGAAACGGAAAGGCGGGATCAGGTACCGGATAGATCAAATTGCGGCACAGTCCGGCGCTGGCGGGCACCAGTTCGTAGTACTCGCCGCGAAACGGGACAATTTTGGCTGACGGTGTCCCCCCAGCGAGCTTCAGCAGGCGATCGCTGTGCAAGCCCGCACAATTGATCATCCAGTCGCTGCCAATCTGTGACGTGCCGAAACGGAGTCGAACGCCATCGGAGTTCGACTCGATTGAGTCGACTCGTGCCCCGACAATCACGCGTCCGCCCAGGCGTTCGATCACGCCTCGCATGGCAAGGCACACTTGGCGATAGTCGACGATGCCCGCTTCGGGCACGTGGAGCGCTGCGATTCCCGCTGCGGCCGGTTCCAGTTTTCGCAGCTCGTCCGAATCGATGCGGCGGCATTCGACGCCATTGGCACTCGCCCGTTCTTGGATCGCATCCAATCGCGGTAACTCCGGGGCGCTGGTGGCGACGATCACCTTGCCGCATCGCTCGGTTGGGACCCCATGGGCAGCACAGAACGCCTCCATCATCGCTTTGCCGGTGCGGCAAGTGATCGCCTTCAGCGATCCCGGTTTGTAGTACACGCCTGAGTGCAGCACGCCGCTGTTGTGTCCGCTCTGGTGCAGGCCAACATCGGGTTCAGCCTCCAGCACAATCACGCGCGTATCGGGACGCGACTGCAGGAGCTGAACGGCGGTTGCCAGTCCGACGATTCCACCACCGACGATCGCAACGTCGCATTCCCCGTTCTGTCTGTGTGTTGTCATCGATCAACGCTCGGTTGGATGCTGCAGCAATGCTTGGTTCAGCGTGCTTAACTGGGCGGCGGCACAATATTCTGAGGCAAGCCGGAGCGTCGCCGCATGAATCTGCACGATGGCGTCGACCTCCACGGCGTAACCTCCGGCCATCGCAATCGCCACTGGGACACCCATGGATTGACAGCGGCTGAGCACCCATTCATCGCGGCGGCGCAACCCCGCAAACGTCAGCGACAATCGTCCCAGCCGATCACCTTCGTACGGATCGGCCCCGGCTAAATAGATGGCCAAATCGAACGGCCCATTGGCAAATACCCGCTCCAGGCCCTTGTGGAGCGTCTCCAAATAGGCATCGTCACCGGTCCGGTCGGGCAGTTCAATATCGAGGTCACTGGGAAATTTGCGCAGCGGAAAATTCTTCGCTCCATGCATCGAGAACGTAAAGGCGGAATCATCCCCAGCCAGAATCGCAGCCGTGCCATTGCCCTGGTGCACATCCAGATCAATCACACAGGCACGGCGGATGAGGCCTTCGGCCTGAAGCGAGCGGATTGCGACAGCCGCGTCGTTGAACACGCAATAACCTTCCCCACAGCTGGGTTGTGCGTGATGCGTGCCACCGGCGAGGTTGGCCGCGAACCCATCGCGCAGTGCTGCGCGACCCGCGGCAATCGTTGCGCCACTGCTCCGCCGCGAACGCTCGACCATCTGCGGTGACCAAGGGAAACCGATGCGGCGGATTTCAGCGATCGAGAGTTCACCGGCGGTCACCCTGCGGATGTAATCACGGTCGTGGCAGGTCGCCAATTGATCGTCACTGGCTGCTGGCGGTACCAACAACACGTCGTCGCGATGACCATCATCCGCGACCACCGCCTGTCGCAGTCGCCGATACTTGCTCATCGGGAATCGATGGCCGTCGGGCAGCGGTAATTCGAAATGATCGGTGTAGTAGAGATGCAAAGCAGGTCTCAGGGACGTTAGCCGCGAACTCAGAAAAACAGGTACGCCAAGCTACCAAAAGCGATCGCCGCTGCCGTTGCCAGCGCGGCAACCGGCACGAGCACCGCCGCCAGTCGCCAGCGCCACACCCAGGCGTGAGCAAGCACGCGCTGGAAGCTCGGCTCAGGATCCGCATAGGTGTGCAAGTTTTTGAAATACTGGTCGATCGCGGCATCGATTTCTGCTTCGGTGACTCGATCGCCAGCAATCTCGGCAGCTTGCATCAGTTTGGTGCGCAACTGCGCCCGAACCGTGTCGCGTTGGAACATTCCCTCAGCAACATCACGATTTCGCCGCATCTCGCGAGCGACGTCCATCACCCGCATCATTTCATTGAGCGACAGGTCCTCGCCCGGCAGCTTGACCGAACGCGACCTGGTTGCCGGCGGGGCGGTCGACGCGGTCACCGGGGCGGACTGAGCGGCGGATGCCGAGCGTGCGTTGCTCATGACTTCTGCTGATCGCGATGCGGACGGGTAACGAACCGATGGATGTCGAGGCGGTACGAGAAGTGTCCAGCGTGGCAACTGCTGCGCCAACGCGACTCGCACTCATCGTTCTACTCTACCGCCGGAAAGTTTTCACGGGGCGGCGATTGCAGGGTTCCTGCACGGGCGCTAACCTGAGAACGTTGCGGGCAGCCCGCTGGACCGTCTTTTCCTCTTCACACTTTTGCCTCCATCGCGATGAATCAACAAGCCCAATCAACAGAGCCCCAACCGCAGGCGCAAAATACGACCACCGCCACCGCTGCGGCTTCGGGTCACGAGCGGACGATGCGTCAGTATTTGGATCGAGCCCTGGCCACACTCGATCGGTTCGGGCTCGGCGGCAAAACCGATACCCAGAATGAGCTGATCAATCTGCTCGAAGACGTCAAACATCTCGACGAAGCGAAGGTCTTGGCAATCGCCGAAGTGCTCAAGCACATGAGCACCTTCAATCAATTGGTCCGCGACAATGTCGAGAACATCGCGGTTGGCAATCGGTACCTTGAAATCAGTCAAATGTTTGATTCGATCCGAGAGGATAGCAAGCGGCTGATCGATCAACTCGAGGACGGCAAGTTTAGCGCCACGGAGAAGGTCTCGAACTGGTGGATGCGGATTCGTCGCGGAACGCCGAGCGACCGCTTCGATAAGATTGAGCAACTCTACCGCGACGTGTCGAAAGACACGAAGGAAGCGCTCAATCGCGAACAGGAGATTATGGATGCGTATATCGATTTCCGCTTCGCGCTCAAGGAAGCTGAGGTGTTGGCCAGCGAATTATATGATTTGCAAATTCCTAACCTCGAAGCTTCCAAAGTGGCGTTAGCCGAGGCCCAGGCCGCGATTGATTCTTACACGGGTACCGACGAAGGGGCCAAGAGCCGGCTGCAACTGCAGCGTGATCAAGCGCGTCAGGCGTTTCAAAAGCAAGACGAAACCTACCAGTTACTCAAGGACATCACGGAAAACCTGCGGATCGGCTATGACGTCGGCGAGACGCTCGTCACGAAATTGAAGCAGACCAACGACGTGAAAACCCGCGTCTACCGCCGTGCCGTCACGTTCTTCACGACGAACGAACACGTCTTTACGATCCTGCGGACGGTGTACACCAGCCAATATGGGTTGAACGAGATTACGCAGGCGACGGAGGCGATGAAGGAGGGCGTCAATCGCGGTCTCGAAGATGTCGCCACACTCGGCCGTGAACTCGAGCGCGCCGCCCTCAAGGCGGGTTATGGATCGACCATCGATCCGGCTAGCGTGCAGAAACTCGTCGACGCGATCAGTGACTTCCAAATCGAGTCGCTCGAATCGGTCGCTGCGCTGCGCAAGGAGAGCGAGGAAGCGACGAAGCAAATTCGCAGCACAGTCGAAGCCGGTAAAAAGCGGTATCAGGATACTGTCGCAAAGTACGCGCGCAGCGAAAGCCTGCGGTAGCCGGTTGAACACGGCAACATTTCTTCAGATCAAGAGTTGTGCTGCAGACCGGTTGGCACAACACGTGCGAACCACCTGAGATGTGCATTCACGGGCAAACAACATTCGAATGTCCTGCGCATCCGCGAATTCGCAGACCACGCGGTTTCGCAAAGATTCCAGGCGGCGAGGAACAGACCAATGGCCGGCGATATGAACTTGAGGGATCCTTGGCTGGTGGCAGTCTGGCCCGGTATGGGGCACGTTGCCGTCAGCGCCGGGTACTACCTCATGGCCAAACTCGGCATGCACCATCAAGCCGAGTTCGCGGCGCCTGATTTGTTTGATGTTGAGCACGTCGAGGTGCGCAACGGCATCATCCGCGCCGCGAGTCTGCCGCGAAATCGCTTTTTCGTTTGGCAAGATCCGCAACAGCGCCACGACATTCTGCTGTTCATTGGCGAAGCACAGCCGACGACCGGAAAATACCTGTTCTGTCAAAAGCTGATCGAATATGCCCAAACACTCGGCGTGCAGCGGGTGTTCACGTTCGCTGCGATGGCGACCCAGATGCACCCCAGCCATCCGTCCCGAGTGTTTGGTGCCGCAACGGATCTGCACAACTTGCAAGAGCTCCGGCAGCTCGATCTAACCGTACTGGAAGAAGGCAACATCGGCGGGCTCAATGGGGTGCTGCTCGGCGTTGCAGCCGAAAAGCAGCTGCCAGGGGTTTGCCTGCTCGGGGAGATGCCGAGCATCATCGCGCAGCTACCTTATCCCAAAGCCTCGTTGGCTGTGCTGCGGATGTTTGCCTCCATCGGCAACCTCAACATCAACTATGACGAGCTCGAAGCGCAAGCCGAGATGATGGATCAGAAACTGGCCGAGATCCTGTCGAAAATGGAAAGCGCCTTTGAGTCGTCGGAGACCGCAGAGGAAGATCTTTACGGCGCCACTTCCGCTGCTGATGACAAGCTCAGTCCAGAAGACGAACGGCAGATCGAGGCGCTCTTCCAACAGGCTGAAGGGGATCGTTCGAAGGCCTATGAGCTCAAGCGAGAACTCGACCGACTCGAAGTCTTTGACCGCTACGAAGATCGGTTTCTCGATCTATTCAAAAAGAAACCTGAGTAAGCAGGATCTCACTTAAGGCCGCCCGCGGATTTGGATCGCTACTTAGGCTTCGTCACGCGACGTGGATCGGTGTTGCACGCACCAGGCCGTCAACCCAGCAATCGCTCCCGCCAGTCCGGCAAACGCGATTTGGTATCGATGCTTGTTGAGCGTCACCTGAGGACTGAACGCATGCGCTCGATCATCAAATCGGCCATGAGCGCCATGGTCACCGGGTACGGGAGCCCAAAGGTTGTTCGGTCGCGGCGATGTCTCCGGCTCCTCCGACATTTGCCCACTGACGCCGGTGTAAGCCAGATAGTGGTCAGCCACCGAAGGGGCAATCTTCTGGCCAGCAATGACGAAAGAATTGAAACCGCCGACGGTGAACTCGCGCGTCTCGTGATGAGCCGAGTGCACGATCGCATCGGCCGCGACTTCCGGCTGGAAGATCGGTTCCACTGGTTGGGGACGACAGGGCAAGCGATTCTTGCCAAGTTCGAATTGCGGCGTATTGAGCCCAGGCAGCTGCACCATCACGAGCCGAACGGCGCTTCCGTCGTGCAGCAACTCGGTACGAACCGCATCCGTAAAGCCACGGATCGCATGCTTGGCACCACAGTAGGCGGATTGCAACGGAATCGCGCGGTATGCGAGCGCCGAACCGACCTGCACCACAACGCCGCGATTGCGCGGCACCATCCGTCGCAGTGCCGAACGGGTGCCGTAAACGAACCCGTAGTAACAGACTTCGGTGACCCGCCGGAACTCATCGTCCGTCATCTCCATCATCGGTGAGTAAACCGTGGTCATGGCGTTGTTGACCCAGATGTCGATCGGCCCCAATTGATCCTCAACCGCCTGGGCAGCCGCTTCAACCTGCAGAGAGTCAGAAACATCGGTGGGAACGACGATCGCCGTGCCCCCAGCCGCCTCGACTTCGCGCCGCGCCGCATCCAGACCATCGGTCCCGCGGGCAAGTAGTCCAATTGCCGCGCCCTGACGTGCAAAGGCACGAGCGGTGGCACGGCCTACCCCAGCGGAAGCTCCGGTGATCACAACGACTTCTTGGCGGGGACGTCGATTCATCGTCAGTTCCTCACAACGATCCTGAAGCGCACGCGGCAAGTGATTGCGGCAAATCACAAAACGAACACTTGCCCCGATTCGCAGCTCTCCAGTGGAAGCTACCGGGGGCGGTCAAACGTGAGCCGCATCATTCGATCGCTGCGATGTTGCGAACCGTGTGCCAAGAGTCGGCAAGAAGGGGGCAGCCAGAAACTGCATGCCCGCGCAAGCAACGGCGGAGCGCTCCGATCCACTTACAGTGACTGATCGCTCCGCCGCGGAAGAAGCGTTTAATCAGAGACGACCGGAGTCGCCTCGGTTCAAACCTGGGACAGGTCCTACAGTTCCCAACCTTCGCGATACTCGCGATGCACGAACTCGTTTACCTTCGGTGTGTTGGTGCTGGTCAACGACTTGGCGTCCCACTCGATCCGCTGGCCTTCGCCGGCGCGGAGCGCCAGGTTGCCGACGAGGATCGTTTCGGTCAGACGACCGGCATAGCCGAAGTTAGCCATCGTGCCGGGCTCGTATTCGCCTTTGATCGTCGAGACGAACTCCCATTTCTGCCGCTGATCGTTTCCGGCGCGGAACGGAATCCGCGGGAGGGTGCGCTCAGGCACCTTGAAGTCGGTGTACTGCGACTCGGGCAACAGGAGGTAACGTGCACCGTAATCGTCGGGCGAGAACAGCATACCCTTACTACCAACCAGCACCGCACCGCTGGTCTTGTTGCCACCTTCGCGCTGAGCTTGGACGCGCTTCTGGAACGACTCGGGCAGCTGCTTGATGATTTCGTCGCTGGGCAGATTGCCGCCATCGTACCAGTAGAAGTTACAGGCCGGCAGATTGCCTCGCTGCGGGAACTCGAACTTGATGGTCGAGCTGGCGGGATAGGTCTCGCCTTGGAAGATGCCTGGGTTGGCAACGGCCGTAACCGCGACCGGGTCCCACAGTTCCAGCGCCATGACCGACAGATTCGTGGTATGGCAAGCCATGTCTCCCAGAGCGCCGGTGCCGAAGTCGACCCAGCCGCGCCAGTTGAACGCATGGTAAGCGCCTTGCTTGTAGGGCCGCATCGGCGCTGGTCCGATCCAGGCATCCCAGTTCAGGCCTTCGGGAATCGGGTCGGAGCCAGCGGGGCGTCCTTGGCCTTGGGGCCAAATCGGCCGATTGGACCAAATATGGACTTCCGACACATCACCGATCGCGCCGCTGCGGATCACTTCAACGGCTTCACGGAGTCCATCTTCGCTGGTGCCTTGGTTACCCATTTGAGTGACGACGCCGGTTTCCGCAGCGACTTCGCGCATCAGCCGAGCTTCACGAATCGACCAGGTCAGCGGCTTCTGGCAATAGACGTGCTTCTTCATCCGCATCGCCTTGATCGCAGCCACGGCGTGCGTGTGGTCCGGGGTGCTGACACAGACGATGTCAATCTTATCGCCGAGCTTGTCGAGCATCTCGCGGAAGTCGGTTTCCTGCACCGCGTCCGGGAACTCGCGGCCCTTCTTCGTCAACGTGCCTTGGTCAACATCGCAAAGACCGACGATTGCCACACCTTGCTCAGCGATGTGGCTGGTGTCGCTACCGCCCTTGCCACCCACACCGATGCAGGCCGCCGCCAACGATTGCAGCGGTGAATCCTGGGCCTTGGTAACGGCCTGGGTGCCGAGCCAAAATCCCGCGCCGACGGCTGCGGACTGTCCCATAAACTGGCGACGATTGGGCTTGCCGGCCTGAACTTGTTTGTTATTCACGAACCTACCTCGGGGATGACAAAGGAGAATGCGGAAACTTTTCCGGTCCGTTATCTTAAACAAAAAACAACGGTTTTGACAATCAAACGTTGGTTTTGATCGATCTCGACGGGCGCTTGATTGCACAAATCCGATTGATTTTTTACGCTTTGCAAGTTCGCTAGCCCGTCTTGCAATCAATATCCACCTGACTGAAATCTTCATGATAACCGCCTCCCGCCCAACTAAAGGCCGTCTCTTTCCCCTGTTGGTGTCGCTCTGTTTGGGGACTCTGTTCTCGTCCCTGGTCAGCGGGTGCGGCCGCCAAAAGGCTGAAGTTGCAGATCGTCCCGTAGCGGAGGCAGTGACTGAATCAGGCGGTGCAACGGCGAGCCCAGCGGAACAGGCGGCTGCCCCGGTCACTCCGGATGATCCGCAAGCCGTTGAGCAGCTGAAGGCAGCCGGCTTCTTGTTTGTCACCGGAGACGACGGCAACGTCAGTGAGTTCTCGATTGCCAGCCAGACCGACATCTCGGATGTGTTCGCGCACCTGGCAGGAATCCCCAATGCCGTCTCGGCGATCTTCACGGGGCCAGGAATCACCGATAAAGGGCTGGAACACCTGGCGCAGCTCAAAGGTCTCCGTCGACTGGACCTCAGCGACTCAGCGATCACGCCAGATGTGCTGAAGATCGTTGGTGAACTGAAGAACTTGGAAGTGCTGCGGCTGCGGCGCACGGCCGTGACCGATCCGTCGCTGGCCCATTTGGCCGGCTTGTCGCGTCTGCGTGCTCTTGACCTGCGCAATACCAACGTCGCCGACGAAGGGATGCAGCACATCGCCAAACTCAAATCGCTGAACGATCTGCAACTGGAGAAGTCCAAGGTCAATGATCCTGGAATCGCGATGTTGGCCAGGCTGCCGCTGACCTCGTTCAACGTCAACTACTGCACGACGGTCAGCAATGCCTCGTTGGAAGTGCTTGGCAAGATAACTTCGCTGAGGTCGATCCAACTCGACGCGACCAAGATCACCGACGCAGGGATGGTGCACCTGACTGGACTCAAGAACCTTACACGGCTGCGGATTCGCGACACCGATGTTACCGGTGAAGGCTTCGCTCACATTGCAGGGCTCACGAACCTCGAACGGTTGGAGCTCCGCGGCACATCCTTGGATGACGCCGGAGTGGCCGTGATCGGTAATCTCCCCAAGGTGAACTACCTCGATATTGCTGAATGCCGCTTGGTCAGTCCTGAAGGTCTGAAGCCGATCGGCAAGCTGAAGAACCTGACTTACCTCGGTTTTTGGGAAACGAAGCTCGATGACGAAGCCATCGCCGCACTGGGCGATCTGACAGCGCTGACGGAACTTGATCTGAAAGCGACCCAGATCACCGATGAAGCGGTGTCGACGATCTTAAAGTTCCAAAAATTGAAGCGGCTCAATGTTGCCGGCACGCAGTTGACCGATGAGGGTTTCCGTCAGTTCGCGACCCTGCCGAATCTCAAGTACATCAACGTTGCCAACACCAACATCGGTTACGACGTCGTTGATGAATTGGCAGCTGCCAATGGCGGAATGGAAGTGGTGGAGTTCGGCGAATAGCCGCTGGAGCGGTGTTCAATTCCAGCTCAATATCCTGGTGGCTATTCGCCGTAGCCGCCGAGCGATCCGTGCTGCGGCAGTTCATCAAAGTTTGAGAGACGCCGGACGGGATTGACCATGACGGCCTGCTGGCGGGGCCACCGGGGCTCGATCGCGTGCGTCGCCGCATGGGTGAGCGAGTGATTAGGCGGCAGTGATGCCGCGGCTCATTGTCACTGCATGAGTCCCTTTTCCACTTCGCTCGCCGAAATTTTCTTTTCAGGCCGCCTAAGAAAGAACGGCTACACTCGTCGTCTGGAATGAAGCCAGATGTCCGATGCCTGTAGATGGGTGGTCCTTCTGTCATGAGCGATTCGGTATCCCTGGGCAAGACCTGCGCGGGCGAGCCAGCAATGGAATGCGAAGCTGCAGCCTCGAGGGTTAGCAGCCTGGACGCGCTCGCGGTCACGGAAGCGTTCGCCGACGGCGTCGAAGCGCCCCAGCATCAGTGGATCGCGGACGCTTTCGTCCGTTACGAGCGACCGCTGCTCGCCTACGCCTGCCGACTGCTCGGCGGTGACTTCGGCGCTGCGCAGGACGCGGTGCAAGAAACCTTCATGCGATTGTGCCGCGAAGATCCCGAGCAAGTCGCTAGCCGACTCGCAGCGTGGCTGTTTTCGGTTTGTCGAACAAGGGTCATCGATATGAAACGTCTCAAGGGAGTGCTGCCGACCAGCGAGCACGCTGCGACTGTCGCCGATGACCCCCCTGGACCGGCGGCAGCCTTTGAGGCGGACGAGCGATCACATCAGCTCGCCAAACTGCTCGACGCGTTGTCGCCGCGGCAACAAGAAGTGCTGCGGCTCCGGCTGCAGGCAGAGCTCAGTTACCGCGAGATCGCCGAGGTGACCGGCCTGAGCGTCTCCAACGTCGGTTTTCATTTGCACGCCGCCGTGCGCTCACTCCGCGGCATGATGCTCGGTACTTAGCAGCATCCTCACCCCCTTTTGTCACTTTCCTTAATAGCTGTTTGTCGCCATGAATACCGATTCCCCTCATGAGCCGTGGGCCGACCAGCGCGTGACCGCCTACGTTCTGGGCGAGCTGGGACCGACGGAAATCAGCGCGTTTGAGCGGCAACTGGAGCGCGATCCGGACTTGGCGGCAGCCGTCGAAGAAGCCAAAGGGATCACCAACCAACTGAAAAGCTGGTTCGCGGAGGAAGCTCCGCTGGCGCTCGATCCGGAACGCCGCCAATCGATATTCGGCGCCCTGGTTAGCCCGCCGCCGGTTGACGCGGCGGCTGCAGTGCCGCCGGTGACGGAGCTGCCGAATCAGTTTGGGCGCAGCCATGGCGCCGCCGTCCGCTGGATGGCATTAGCGGCCACGGT
Source organism: uncultured Planctomycetaceae bacterium (assembly GCA_937904535.1). Lineage (GTDB taxonomy): Bacteria > Planctomycetota > Planctomycetia > Pirellulales > Pirellulaceae > UBA6163. The sequence goes on along the minus strand of CALELC010000244.1, from coordinate 179 downwards.
CATCCTGGCCGTCGGTGCGATTGGCTATCAGTGGGTTGCGAGGTCTCAAGCTGAACGCCGGGAGCGAGTCTTAGCGCTGGTAGAGTCGAGTCGGAGTGAACAGGAATCAGCGACGGACACTGCTAGTTTGGCAACGCAGGAACCTGCCCGGTCTGAAAGGCTCAGCAAGCAGCTGGCGG
>CALELC010000243.1 GCA_937904535.1 uncultured Planctomycetaceae bacterium | reverse complement strand
ACTCTGCAGTGTCGCTAGACGGACAAAAGCTGACACTCAATCCACCGCAAAACACTGCCATCGCGAACACCGGGACCCCGTCAACCGATCGCCAGCCGTCCAGTTCCAACGCTCAGCAATCGGTGGGACCGGTAGCAGGCTCTGCAGCAACCGCCACGGCAGCGGGCTCAGCCAGCAACGCCGTTGGCCCAGGCAGTCCCAACAGTCCTTCTGGACCGGTTAGCCCCGGTGGGCCTGGCGGTCCGCAAGCGGCTGGCGCGGAAGCCATGGCCAACGCCACCGACCCGCAGCAGGCGTCGGGCTCGCCGAGCGTGAGCCTCAGCGCCTCACCGACACCGCCGGTCACCCGTGTCGGCAAAGATTGGGGCTTGCCATCGAGCCTGATCTCTAGCCGGGGCACGGAAATGTTGCGAACGATTCGGGTCGAATGTCATCCGGACCGATTTGTACTGCTGCCCGAAGGAGGCCGTGGAGCTAGCCGGACGTTTGCATTTACCGATGGCGACATCGATCGCGCGTCGTTGGAACTGGCAACCGCCGTTCGCGACCGCGCCGCGAGCTGGGGCGCCGCGATGCAAGGCGCTCGCTGGCAACCGGTACTCGATGTGGCGGTCGTGACCGGCGGCGAAAGCCGCTACCAACAGCTGCTGCATCTGATGGATGGCAGCGGCGTGATCATTCAAGCTCGGGGGACGCGATGACGCAGAAACGTCGCCGCTCTGGCGCACCGGAACTTGGCCAAGACGCCTTTCTGGATATTGTTGCCAACCTGGTCGGGATTCTGATCATCTTGGTCGTGATCCTCGGCAGCCGCTCACAGGAAGTCGCCGAAGCGATCCGGGAACAAGCCGAAGCCTCCTCACCCGCTGCGGCGCAACCCGTCCTGACCGCGGACGAATTGCGGACCAAGCAGTTGGAAATGGAACGCGAGACCGGCCGAGCTGCGGCCGCCCTCGCCGATTCACAACGTTTGGAAGCTGCTATTCGCGAAAGCGACCTGCAGTTGGCGCTCGTCAGCCAACAACGGGGCGAACTACTGGATCTCCTGGCAGCGGCGCAGCAGGCCTGGGAAGCCGCTCAGCAGGAACTCGACAGCGAAGCCGTCGAACGCGGCAAAATCGAAGCACAGATCATCGCCGCGCGGACGCAGCTGGAACAGTTGCAGCGCATTCGCGGAGAAGCCGAACAGGCCGAACGGCCGGTGGTCGCGATCACACACCTGCCGACTCCGATGGCCAAAACCGTGTTCGGCGAAGAGTTGCACTTTCGGCTCAAAGGTGGACGGCTTGCCGTAGTCCCGATCGAACGCTTGATCGAAGAGATTCAGCGGGATTTCCAGCGTTCCGTCGGCAGTTCGCGTGAAGGCCGAATGGATTCCGCCGTCGGGCCGATCCAGGGATTCGTCGCCCGTTATGAGATGGACAAATCACAAGAAACGATCACCCAGGGCGGACGCGTCGGCACCGCCACGCGAATTCAGCTCGTCGGCCTGACGGTCGAGCCGCTGAGCGAGCCGCACGGAGAGCCGCTCGGTACGGTGCTGGCCAGCCAGGGCAGCGTCCTGGATATCGAACTGGCCGGTCGCCCACCGGAGAAAACCACAGTCACGGTCTGGGTTTACCCTGACAGCTTTGCGGAGTTCCGCCAGCTCAAGGAGCACCTCTACGCCCGCGGATACGCCACCGCCGCCCGGCCACTGCCCATGGACCGACCGATCGCCGGCAGTCCTCAAGGCAGCAAGTCGAGTGCACAGTAGCCGCTGAAGTCAATTTCAGCCGGTTACCAGCTTTTGATTGAATCGCCCTTCATTGATGGTCGGGCGTTCGGGCCGGCCTTTGTGGTCGTAGGTCAACTTCATGTTGTCGATCCCCATCAGCCCCAGGATCGAAGCATGAATATCATGCACATGCATCCGGTCTTCGATCGCATAGAGCCCCAGTTCATCGGTGGCACCGATCGTCTGGCCCCCTTTGACACCGCCACCGGCCATCATGATCGAGAACCCGGTCGGATTGTGGTCGCGACCATTCGACTTTTCGCTCATCGGTGTGCGGCCGAACTCACCGCCCCAGATGACCAATGTTTCGTCGAGCAATCCGCGCTGCTTGAGATCCTTGATCAGCCCGGCAACCGGCTTATCCATCGACTTGCACAGCCGCGAGTGATTGCTCTCGATCGCCGAGTGCGAGTCCCAGCCGCTGCCGGTGCCGCTGTACAACTGCACGAACCGCACGCCGCGCTCGACCAACCGGCGCGCCAACAAACAGTTGCGGCCGAATGCCTCGGTCTCCTTTTGGTCGAGCCCGTAGAGTTCCTTGGTAGCAGCGGTTTCATCGGCTAAGTCGACCGCTTCGGGTGCAGCGGCCTGCATCCGGAAGGCCAGTTCGTAGCTCTGGATACGAGCATCCAGTTCCGACTGCTGCGGGCGCAGTTCCGCATGCTCCCGATTGAACTGCTGCAGCAGATCGAGCTTCGTGCGTTGCCGCTCGCCGGTATAGCCCTTGGGCCAATTGAGACTGGCGATCGGCTCGTCGCTGGCCCCATTGATATGCACGCCCTGATAACTAGCCGGCATAAACCCCGAGCCCCAGTTCCGAGGCCCGTTGACCGGCTTCTTATTGTTGTCGCACATCACCACGAACGACGGCAGATTGTCATTGCCGCTGCCCAAACCGTAGTTCACCCAAGCGCCAAGCGACGGGCGCCCGGCGACGTTGATGCAGGTGTTCATTTGGCAGACGCCGCCGGCATGGTTGATCCCATTGGTCCAGCAGGACCGGATGACCGCAATGTCATCCATGCAGGTCGCGATGTGCGGGATCCACTCCGACGCCCACATTCCACTTTCACCGTGCTGGGTCCAGGTGCGGGGAGCCGCTAGCAGCGGCGAACCTTTTTCGCCCATCGCGGTGATCGGTTCATGAAAACTCGCTGGCAGCGGCTGGCCTGCCAGCTTGTTCAACAGCGGTTTGGGGTCGACGAGATCCAGATGACTCGGCCCGCCTTCCAGGAAGCACCAGATCACGTGCTTGGCGCGTGGGGCGAAGTGGGGCCCGGGCCGATGGATTTCCGCCGCCCCCGCATCCCGTTGCAACATCGCCTGCAAAGCCAACGCTCCAAAACCAGCGCCAGCGGTCTGCAGAAACTCACGACGCGATGTAGCCAGACGATGGTGCGGCTGATGAAACTGTCGACAAAGACGGGAAGTCATACGAAGCAGCCCTGTTGGCGGATTACGGTGGCATCAAGGAATGGCACAGCAGCGTCGGCGGGTATGCGGGAAACGACTGCCCGCTTGACACCTGCTCTGTAAGCCATTTTATTTTGGTTTGCTCTGAGACGATGTCGGCCCACGCCCCTCATCAGTCGACATACAAAAACTCGTTCGAATTGAGCAGCACATGACACAGGTCGACCAGACGATCGGGATCCAGCGGTTCACCCACGAACTGCTGGGCACGGCTGCGTTCTTCGTCGTCGGGTTCGCGTCCCCAGGCCAACGCAAAGGCCTGATTCAGCATCTGTTCGGTCGAACCGGCGGCTTGTGTCTTCAGCCGCTCAGCCATTTTTTCTGCTCGCTGAAGCATCCACGCTCCATTGAACATCATCAGCGACTGCACGGGGGTGGTCGTCTTATTGCGTTCCGCAATACTCACCAAACCATTGGCGATATCAAATAACTGTAAGAAGGTATCGGGATTGTTGCGTTGGAACTTCACGTAGAGCGAGCGCCGCGGCTCGGTCCCTGCGACGCTGGGCCCGCCGATGCGTTGCTTTAACTCGCCGCTAGCGACCAGTGCGGAATCACGAATCTGCTCAGCGGTCAGCCGATTGACCCGGAACCGCCACAGCAAGTCATCGCCCGGATCTTTCATCTGATACTCAGCCGCCTGCGGATGCAGCGAAGACTGTTGCCACACCGCCGACATCAAAATCCGCTTGTGCAGCTTCTTCAGACTCCAGCCGTCTTCGATGAACGCCAGCGTCAGCCAATCGAGTAACTCGGGATGCGTCGGCCCGCGGCCCAGCCGCCCAAAGTCGCTCGCCGTCGGCACAATTCCTTGACCAAAATGTTGCTGCCAAATCCGGTTGACGATCACGCGCGTGGTCAGCGGATTGTCGGCCTGGCCGATCCACTGAGCGAGCGCCGTACGCCGGCCGGAACTGGTGACGTTTTCAAGCGGCTCCCACTCGGCGGGTGAACCGTCACAGAGCACCGTTAGGTACCCCGGCTCGACCGGCTCGGCATCTGGCCGATCGGCGATCACGGTCGGTGCGTGGGCATACGGAAAATCAGCCACCGTCATCAGCTCGGGCAACGGCTGTGGCTTGAGATGATCGAACTCGGCGAGCTGCTTTTTCAGCTCCTCATGCTTGGCCTTGTCCGCCTCGGTCATCGATCGCAATGGGCCGCCGCCTTCTTCGGAAAACTGGCGTCCAATGAGATATGCCATCTGGTGTTCCCAACTGTTTCGCTGCTCGACCGGTTTGTTGAAACAGGCCTGAATCTCGAGCGGGAACATGTCGACCGTCGCCCGCCAGCGGCGGTCATAGTAGGGCTGCAACAGCGCATCGATCTGAGTTTGGATTTCAACGGTGGCCGCCTGCCACTGCGCGTGCCGCTCCTGATACTCCGCCAACTGCTGCGCGTCAGCCTGAGGGACATCGTCGCGCCAGATCAGCGGTTCAAAAAACGCTCGCAGGCGAAAATAATCCTTCTGCAAAATCGGGTCGAACTTGTGGTCGTGGCAGCGGGCACAGGCCATCCCCATTCCCAAGAACACGTCCGCCGTCACGTCCGTGATCTCGTTCATGATGTCATTCCAGTGAGACCGGGCGTCACGCTGGTTGTACTCGTATATCCCCAGCCGCAAGAAACCGGTGGCAGTCAGCGCTTCGGGATCGCCACCAGGAATCTCGTCGCCTGCCAACTGTTCCCGAACAAACTGCGGGTACGGCTTGTCTTGGTTGAACGACCGCACCACATAGTCTCGGTACCGCCAAATATGCGGACGATAGGCATCTTGATTCCATCCGTCGGACTCGGCGTAGCGCACTAGATCGAGCCAGTACCGCCCCCAGTGCTCTCCGTAACGTTCATCATCCAACAGCTGGTCGATCATTTTCTCCCAGGCATCGGGAGATTCATCAGCGAGAAACGCCGCGGTTTCGTCCGGCGTCGGCGGGACACCCACCAAATCGTAATACAGTCGCCGCAGCAGTTGCTGTTTGGAGGCCTGGGGAGCCGGCGTCATTTCCTGCTCAGCTAACCGCTGATAAACAAAGCGGTCGATTTCCGTCCGCGACCACTGGTCACCAGCGACCTCGGGGACCTCTGGCCGCTGCACGGGCTGAAACGCCCACCACTGGCGGTCGGCAGCAGAAATCTCACCGGCAGCCTCGCGAATCGGCTCGCTATGCTCGGGCCAGACCGCTCCGGCCGCAATCCACTCCACAATCTGCGAGATCTCGAATTCCGCCAGCTTGCCCGTGGGCGGCATCTCGTACGATTCATACCGCACTGCTTCGACGATCAAGCTCTCCTCGACCGCTCCAGGAGTCAGCGCCGGTCCACTATCGCCGCCAGCCAGCATCGCCTCCAGTGAATCGAGCCGCAGCCCACCTTCCTGCTTCGCCGGACCGTGGCATTTCACGCACTGCGAGGCCAACAGCGGGCGGATGTGCTGTTCAAACCGTTTCGCTTCGTCCGACTCAGCCCTCGCGAGAACAGGCAACGAGCCCAGGGCAGCGACAAGAGCGGTGAGGAACCAATCACGCATGAGGAAAGTCCCAGGTAGGAATGCAGGCGGACTGCCATCATACCACAGCAGGACAGGGGGAGGCAGCAAAGAATTTCGCCCCCTTAACAAAAACTCATCGCGGCGGAAGGCTCCAGTAGCGGTCGCAGCGGCAGGGAAGCGAGGACCGGAGCCGGGCTGCAGCAGAGGTCAGAAGTCAGAAGGCAGAAGTCAGAAGGCAGAAGGCAGAAGGCAGAAGTCAGAAGTCAGAAGTCAGAAGTCAGAAGGCAGAAGTCAGAAGGCAGAAGGCAGAAGGCAGAAGGCAGAAGGCAGAAGGCAGAAGGCAGAAGGCAGAAG
>CALELC010000242.1 GCA_937904535.1 uncultured Planctomycetaceae bacterium | reverse complement strand
TCTTCCCTGGGTGCGCTGCGCGACTCTTCCCTGGCTACGCTGCGCGACCTAGGGCTAATGGCTTTCCAGGCTTTCGGCCTGAGAACCTGCGATGTCCAACGGAGCCGAACCAGCGCTACGGTCTTCCGACATTCGCAACACAAGTCACTTCAGTGGAAAGATACTTGCCGTGGTGCCTAGCTGTTCAAGAAATCTTGGCCGGTTGATTCTCGGCAGATTCGGCTTCGTCTTCGACGGATTCAAAGGTACTCCAACCATAACGACCGGGAGGCCGGGGCAATTCGGTTTCCGGATCAACCTGAGTATGCAGGTGTGCCTTGGCAACAAAATGAGCTGTGACCGGTGCGGTCAGGAACAGAAAGAACGTGATCAGTGGTTCCTGAATCGATAGCCTACCTTCAAGGGCTGCAACGTGGAGCATGGAGGCTACCAAGCAACCGCCGACACCCAGGGTTGTAGCCTTCGAAGGTCCATGCAGTCGGCTCATCAAATCCGGAAACTTGATCAGCCCGTACGAACCAACAGCGATAAAGAAAGCGCCCACCACAATGTTGAAGGCAATCAGTAGCTCTAAATAGGGGTTCATGGGCTTCTTCCTATTCGATCACGTCGCCACGAAGCACGAATCGGCAGCACGCCACCGTCGAAATAAAACTGAACATGGCAAGCAACAACGCTGATTCAAAGTACAGCGTCGTCTGAACCCATATCCCATACAAAATAATCAGCGCGATGATATTGACCACGATCGTGTCGACGGCCACCACCCGATCCATCACCGTGGGACCGGCCGCGAGACGCCAGAGATTCATCATCAGTGCAGCAGAAATGGCGACAAAACCGAAGATCAAAGCATAATCGATCATGGCAGGAACTCTCCGATCCGTCGCTCGTACCGCTGTTTAATACGCTGGACCAGTTCCTCTTCGTCTTTGACATCGAGGCAGTACATCAACAGGGCGCTTCCATCCGCTGCCAGATCGCTGGCTACTGTTCCTGGCGTGAGCGTGATCGTGCCAATCAACACCGTGATCGCTTCGGGACTGGTGAGATCCAGCGGCACTCGAATCCAGCGGTTATGGAGCTGTTCCACAGGCCGAAATAGAATGAGGTACGCCACTTGAATGTTTGCGATCAGCATGTCGAAGGCAACAATCGCAATAAATACCAAGGCCTTATGAGGCGAACGCACGATCGGTCGTTCTGGCCAGAAATGTGCCGTATAGATCGGAATCAACATTCCCAGTAGGACGCCCATCAGCACCACCCCAATGGTGAAACTGTTGAGCAATGCCATCCACAGTAACACCAGCACGAAGGTCAATAGCGGGTGCGGTAGCCAGCGCTGGAGAAAACTGCGGCGTCGCGGAGTTCCACTACCAGAATCGTGTGGGTCCGATTCGGTCGGGCCTGTATTTTGCTTGCCCGCATCGAGCTCTTGCTGGTGACGAATCTTCTGGCGATGGCGTTGCTGTGCATGTTCGCTCATGATGATGCAAGCTCCTCTCCACCGAGCACGGCATGAATGTATTGCTGCGTATCAAACAACTGTTCGGCTGTGGCGTCGAGATAGTGGTCGACGACGGGCGAGGCTGCCGTAAACAAGAACAACACAGCTAGAATCGAGCCGACGGCGACCATCGGCAACGCGATCGGCGGGCTTTGGGGGGCAACTAGGTTTCCATCCACCGACGTGCTCTTCCAAAAGATCATGCTACCACTGCTGGCGAAACTGATCAGCGCCAAGAGTGACGTGCCCAAAATCACCGCCCAGATCCAGCCCCAACCCTGTAACTCGGTAACGGCGTCGAGAATCAGCAACTTGCCCGTAAATCCGGATAACGGCGGCAAGCCGGCGACCGCAATGACCGAAACGAAGAACATTGAGCCGATCAGACCGATGTGGGTAAACTGAGGGCCTGTGATGAGTGCGTCACCCAGCCCCGGGCGACGAATGGTCACGGCATCAACCACCAGGAACAGCGCTGCGATCGCCAGTGTGGAATGGATCAAATAATACAAGGCGGCGGATTCGGCCTGTGGGGTGAAGGCGGCGACGGCGATCATGACGGTCCCCATCGACGCTAAGGCAGCGAAACCGCTTTGTTGGCTCAAGCTTCGCGAGGCAACGACGCCGATCATGCCCAGGATCAAGGTGATGGCCGCCGAGGGCATCAGCCATTCGGAAATAAACCAGTGTTGTTCGCCATGCTGAGGCCCAAACGCGAGGATGTACACGCGAATGATTCCGTAGGCACCCACTTTGGTCATGATCGAAAACAACGCTGCCACCGGACCGGCGGCATTGCCATAGGTGCCCGGCAACCAAAAGTGGAGCGGTACCATCGCTGCTTTGAGACCAAAGACAATCAGCAGCAGCGTTGCCCCGGTGTACAGCAACGCTTGGTTACCGCTGTCCACCTGCGGAACCTTAAGTGCTAGGTCCGCCATGTTGAGTGTGCCCGTCACACCATAGATCAAACCCAGTGCAAACAAGAATAGGCTCGAGCCGATCAGGTTCACGATCACGTACTGCAGCGCTGCCCGCGTGCGCGCGGCGCCTCCGCCATGGACCATCAGGCCGTAAGACGCGATCAGCAGCACCTCGAAGAACACAAACAGATTGAACAGGTCTCCGGTTAGGAATGCACCGTTGAGGCCCATCAATTGAAATTGAAACAGTGCATGGAAATGTCGCCCTCGCCGGTCGCAGCCGTTGATGGCGTACAACAAGACCAGAAGCCCGAGCACCGCTGTCAGCAACAACATAATGGCAGCCAAGCGATCCAAGACCAATACGATCCCAAACGGAGCTGCCCAGTTGCCCAGCTCATAAGTCCGTGTCGTACCGTCGAAGGCCATCCACACTTGCAACAGGCCGAGCAGCACCAGCAGAACGGTCGAACCGACGGAGTAGACCCGAGCCAGGACAATGTCGTGTCGGACGGCCATTGCCAACAGCGGGGCAACGATCGCGGGCAGCAGAATGGGGAGGATCAACCAATGATTCATTGCCGACTCCGCGCCACCGATTCTTCAGGGCCCAGCAGATCGACACCGTCGCCGTCGCTCTCAAAATACCCGCGTACCGCCATCACCAGCAGCAGGGCTGTCATTCCGAACGAAATCACGATCGCGGTCAACACCAACGATTGCGGAATGGGATCAGCATGTGCGGCCGTGGGATCAAAAATGATGCCCGGCTGATTCGCTGCCAAACGACCCATCGTGAATAGGAACAGGTTTGTCGCATATGTCAGCAAGGTCAGCCCCATCACGATCGTGAAGGTGCCTTGGCTGAGGGTTAGGTAAATTCCTGCCGCGGTCATCACCGCTACGGCGGTCGCTATCAGATGCTCCATTATCGCTGCTCTCCGGTAGGATCGTCTGCGTCGGGATGGGCGCTTACTTGTTCGCGATCGAGGTGCAACAGCGACGCATCGGCTGCCGCGGCGGGACCGCTTAGCGAGGCCCTGGCACGTCGCGCCGAAGGGTCGAAGTCCATCGGTTCCTCATTCATCTTTTCGCGCGCCGTGTTCTCGCCGAGGTATGACAACTGTGCCAGTGCCAGCATCACTCCGCCGACCACCGTCAAGAACACACCGAGATCGAAGGCGATTGTGCTGGACAGCTCAACATCGCCGATCAGTGGCAAGTGAAAATGATCGTGCCCGCTGGTTAGAAAAGGGACATCCAGCACCATTGCTGAAATCCCGGTAGCTCCCGCGATCAGCGCTCCGCCGCCGATCAGCGCGTGATAGTCAAACCGGACCTGCCGCGCCGCCCAGCCAAACCCGCTGGCCATGTACTGCATGATCAGCGCGATCGCGACCACCAACGCTGCGATGAAGCCGCCGCCGGGCATATTGTGACCGCGCAAGAAGATAAATACGCTGACCATCAGCGCTAGTGGTAACATCAATCGCGTGACCACCACCATCACCAACGGATGTCGGTTCGGCGAATACTTTTGATCTGAGTTCCACGAAGCTAATTTGGTTAATGTTTCGCCGCTGAGCAGCCCCTCGAGCAGTGCATAGATAATGAGTGCTGCAATGCCGAGCACCATGATCTCGCCAAACGTGTCAAATCCGCGGAAGTCAACAATGATGACATTGACGACGTTCCGGCCGCCGCTGCCGGCCAGTGCGTGTTCCCAGTAATACTGCGAGATCGACTCGGCATCGCGAGTCATCATCATC
>CALELC010000241.1 GCA_937904535.1 uncultured Planctomycetaceae bacterium | reverse complement strand
GGGCTATGGATTGTCGGCTCACTGGCACCGCTGCAAACCGAAACGCTCTCGATCCAGTACCGTGTCGACGCTGCGGGCATCAAGCTGGCGACGATGCAAGTCACCGCCGCTGATCAGTTTGACCTCGACTCCACCCCGGCCAACAGTGTCGAAGGGGAAGACGATCAAGCCACCGTCGTGATCAAAGCCCCGCGGATTCTCGGTCTGCGGATGTTCTTGGCTCGGTAACGACGCCGTTGCCTCGCCCGCTGCCATCCGGGCAGTGGGCAGAGGCAACGGGTACAGCATGACGGCCTCCATTCATTGCCGGTCGTTGATGCAGAGAGTAGGCAAGCTGTTTGTGGGCCGCGGACCGACGCCCACTCTCGTGAATGCCGCCGATCACAGGGCATCGCAGTCGCACGGTCGGCTGGCGATGCCGGTGTGGCCCCAAAGCGAATGGCCCAGCAGGTCGTCCCGCTCGACGCCCCGCCTGATGTGACAAATCTTGAAGAAGCGTTGCGGTGTCAAACCCGTTCGACGGAGCCAAGACTTGCTTGCAGCAGCCGCATCCGCTGCGACACCTCTTGGAGTTCATTGCTCAGCAGGTTCAACTCATCGGACACGGTAAGCTCGCGGCCAATCCTCTCCTCTTCGGTTTTGCGAGCCGCTTGGGCAACCTCGTCTTGGGCCTCTTCAAGCCCTTTAATGATGATGCCGGTAAACATATTCAGCACGATCATGGCCCCCAGAAAGATAAAGCTACCGAAATAGATCGGAGCCACGTAGGACCAAGCAGTCGGACTGACAATGAACCCTTGAGCCAATTCACGCTGCTCATCGCTGTAATAGGCATCCGATCCGTACATCTGGGTGCGCATGTATTCCGGCCATGCTTCGAGCGTCAGCACTTCGAACAGTGTGAGCATCGTTCGAGGCAGTGTACCAAACTGTACCGGGTCATTGCTGCGAAACAGGAAAGTACCGACCACCGCGTAGATATAGAAATGCAACAGCAACAGGATCCCCACATAGCCTAGTGAAGGAATGCTGCGCAACAGTGCGGCTACCAGGTGCTGCAACTGAGGAAGTGCCGTAACCAACCGCAATGTGCGCAGTACACGAGCAATACGGAACACGGCCACGTAGTTCGAATCGATCGGCAGGAAGCAGACGACGATGATGGCAAAGTCAAAGACATTCCAGGGATCACGAAAATAATCCCATGGCCGCGACCCGTGCGCGCCGATTTTGATAATGGTTTCGACGAGAAACAGCCAAAGGATGACGTCTTGCGCCATCAGTACCAGCCTTCCCATCGGGGTGTCGATATCAAACTGCGGCAGAGTCTCTACGCCTACCAGCAGGGACGTCAACAGGATCAACCCGATAATGACGCGGCCGAACAAAGGGTGCTGAACAATTTGTTTAAATGCGTCTACCATGGCATCATTCGGTCCGAGGTTATGGTTATCCCAACCACTAGGCCACGCCGGCTTGCCAACGAGTATCAGTGAGTTCCACTGCCCGCTGCAGTGGACATCGCGGTATCTGCCGATGAGTCCAGCATGCTCGGCTCGTCGCTGCTGCTCTCGCGGCCCTCGAGAGTCTGTTGAAGTTCTTCTGCCTGCTCAGAAAGCAGCAGGTGCATCCGCCGCGATATCTGTTCGATCCGCTCGCGTAGTAGATTGATTTCGTCGCCGACAGTGATCTGGCCCATCGTCCGCTCGTGCTCTTCACGTGTGTCCTTCGCGACCTCTTGTTCGGCGTCTTCAAGCCCCTGCACGATCACCCCCGTAAACAGGTTCATCACAATCATCGTGCCTACGAGGATAAACGAGATGAAATAGGCCGGCGCCGCTAATGGCCAGGCGGTGGTGGTGCGACCGGGCCCTGCCAGGGCGGCCTGTTCGTCACTGTAAAATAGCTCGGAACCATACATTTGAATCCGTAAGTACTCAGGCCAACCTTCCATGGTCAGCACTTGAAACAACGTCAAAGATGTTTTCCACAAATCGCCGAAGTGCAGAGGATCGTTCTCACGGAACAGAAACGTCCCGACGACCGCATAAACATAGAAGTGCAGGGCCAATAGGGTGCCGACATAGGAGATCGACGGAATGCTGCGCAACAGCGCGGTGACCAACAGCTGCAATTGCGGCAATGCCGAAACTAATCTTAGGGCGCGTAGCACCCGAGCCATGCGAAAGACAGCTACATAATTGGTATCCAGCGGTAGGAAACAAATCAGAATGATCGCAAAATCGAAGACATTCCAGGGATCCTTGAAGTAATCCCAGGGCCTTCTACCGTGTGCGCCGATCTTGAGCACGGCCTCGATCACAAACAGCCACAAGATCGAGTCCTGAGCCGCCTGAATCGCGATCCCCAGTGGAGCAGAGGGGTCGAACTCCGGAAACGTCTCCACGCCGATCAGGATGGCCGAGAGCAGGATGGCTCCCAAGACGAGCCGGTTGAACGCATTGGCTTCAACGATGCGATTCAGCAGAGCGGCCATGAAATACGAGTCTCCGTTGAATTCGGCCTGACGACAAATCTCCTGCGTGCCGGGCACCGGTCGTAGCAACCTACGCAGGCACCGGGGAAGGCCCGGATGCTAGCCCGCCGGCGGCATGCGTCATAGCCCGCCAAGTTGGGTACAAGGGCACCCCGGCGCAAAGGCGGCGTAATCTACCGCCGCCCGCACGGGATCGTCAAGAAACGGCGAACTGACCCGTCACCACGCGACAACGCCCTAATCCCGCCTCAGCCCCTGTCATCACGGCGCAACTCAAGCATCAGCATCCCGTTGGAGTTCAGCCTTTAGGCTGCCCCTTGGAGCCCAGCATTCAAGCTGCAGTAAGTTGGAGTTCAGCCTTCAGGCTGCCGGTAGAGATTCAAGCATTAGTCTGCCGCGTAACGCTGAATCTCAACCTTAAAACGGTTTGCTGATGTTCCTCATCAACGAGTACGAGGTGAATGCTCTTGGCAGGCTAAAGCCTGAACTCCAACAGGCAGGCTGGACTCCAGCGTGAGCTTTTTAGCTCGCACATGGTCCGTTCATCTTCCCAACCGATCGCAGCCGCGAAGGTCTGCTGGTGACAGCTCGACGAGTGTGCTGCGAGGCCGAGCATCAAAGCTGGCCACCGGTGCTGATGCCGAAATCTTCAGGCACGTTAGCTGTGCGGTTCCCAGTCGCACCGCGCGCGGGTTCACCTGTTAGAACGTTGAACACAGCGACCACCGCCCGGCCACCGGCAGATGGTTGACAATCGCGGAGTCGCCGCCTAGCGTTTGCGGGTCGCACGGTGCCCAATCACCTGAACTCGACCGCGTGCCAATCGTCCTAGAGTCAATGGTCTCGCAGTCGGAGCGACACAAGACGCTACACTCCTACATCACCGAGCAGACGACTGAGTCGACTGGCCCCGACAAATGGCCTCCGCAAATCGCGATCGCCCTGCGTTTGCTCGCGTTCTGGCTGCCGATGCCTAGAAGCTCTGGGGCAGCAGAAATGGATCGGCAAGCGCTAGTTTAGTTGAGCCCTGGAACGAAAACCTGCGGCCGTTGCATGTGCAAGAATCGGGAATAAAAGCTGATGACCAAAATTGAAGTGTTTGATCCGCCGATGTGCTGTAGCACCGGGGTTTGCGGACCAGCGCCAGATGAGCGTTTGGCCCAGTTCTCAGCTGACCTGAATTGGCTGAAAGAACAAGGCGTTCAGGTTCGTCGGTTCAATCTGGCACAGGAACCTGCGGCGTTTGTCGGGCAACCGGAAGTTGCTCGAGTGCTGCGTGATACCGATGGCGAGGGATTGCCGGTCGTGATCGTCGATGAAAGGCTTGTCAGTCAAGGAGTTTATCCCTCGCGACAACAACTTGCGGAGTGGACCGGGGTGCTAACCGCCAATGCTCCCGTCATGGATGCCGCAGGGCTGGGTGAGATGCCGAGAGCTTCACGTTCTGCGCTGCCATCGCTCGCCGTGGTTCAACCTGGCGGTGGCTGCTGTGGCGGTAACGACACGGGCGGCCACGGCTGCTGCTGAGCCGATCACCATGTAGATCGCAGCTGCCTCAATGATTGATCACAGCAAACCTCCGAGACGCGCCATGAGCACAACGGGGCCGTGGTATGAGATGGCACCGAAGCACCTGTTCTTTACGGGCAAAGGAGGGGTTGGCAAGACGTCGCTAGCCTGCGCCACAGCGGTGCGATTGGCCGACACCGGCAAGCAGGTGTTGCTCGTCAGCACCGACCCTGCCTCCAACCTAGCGCAGGTATTCGGAACGACCATCGATGCGCATCAGCCGACTCCGATTGACGACGTCGCAGGCCTATTTGCACTCAATATCGATCCCGAGGCAGCAGCTCAGGCTTACCGCGACCGCCTGATTGGGCCGGTGCGCGATCAGTTGCCGCCGCGCGTCGTCGCCCAAATGGAAGAGGAACTCTCCGGCGCTTGCACGACGGAGATTGCGGCTTTCGATGAGTTCACAACACTGCTGACCGATCCCGCAGTCCAAGAACGCTTTGACCACATCTTGTTTGACACGGCGCCGACCGGTCACACGCTCCGCCTGTTGAAGTTATCGCGCGCGTGGTCGGATTTCCTTGCATCCAATTCCAGCGGAGCTTCGTGTCTCGGTCCGCTGGCGGGTCTCGATCAGCAGCGACAGCATTACCAAGCCACCATCGAGACGCTCGCCGATCATCGGCAGACATTGATGCTGCTCGTTACTCGCCCGCAGCGGGCGGCACTGGCCGAAGCAGCACGCACCAGTCTTGAATTGGCGGCCCTGGACATCCGCAATCAGCGGTTGATCGTCAACGGTGTGATCCCCAGCACTGACTGTGACGATGCACTGGCTGCCGCCATGCGTCGACAACATGCCGCAGCGCTGCAGCAGCTACCGGATTCGCTTCGGAACTGGCCGGTTGATCGCATTGATCTGCAACCGCTAAACCTCGTCGGCCTGGCGGCGCTCCGCGGCTTGCTCAGTCGCTCGCAGGCAACGCTTGATCCTGATGCGCAGCCGTGGACACCGGAAATCCAAGCTGCGCCGCTGAGCCAGTTGATCGATACGATCGAGGCGGATGGGCACGGGGTCGTGATGGTGTTGGGCAAGGGAGGCGTTGGCAAAACGACCCTTGCTGCCGCAGTTGCAGTCGAGCTGGCCGCTCGCGGTCACGACGTGCATTTGACGACCACCGATCCAGCGGCACACCTGGCGACGACGATCGAGTCGGAAGTGGCACACCTGCAGGTCAGCCGGATCGATCCGCAGGTCGAAACCGAGCATTATCGTCAGCAGATTCTCCAAACCCAAGGTCGTCAGCTCGACGAAGCGGGCCGAGCGCTGTTGGCTGAGGATCTACGCTCGCCCTGCACCGAAGAGATCGCGGTCTTTCAGGCATTCTCGCGCGTGCTGGCCGAAGCCCCTAACA
>CALELC010000240.1 GCA_937904535.1 uncultured Planctomycetaceae bacterium | reverse complement strand
ACGCTGGCCACGCTCGATGTGCGGGCTGGCGACCAGCAGGGTCGGATCATTCGCCTATTGCCGAGCGACAAAGGAGCCCGACCGATTCCGAAGCTGGCGTCCCAGGCACCGGCCCAGTGGGTCGAAGCGCTGCGTTCCCCCAATGGCACCGTGCGTGATCAAGCTCAGCAGTTGCTGTTCTGGAATCCTGACCCGGCGACCGTTGTGCCGCTGCGTGAACTGGTGCATTCCGATGCCCTCGCTGCGGGCCGAGCCGCGGCACTGTGGGTGCTTTCGCGAGCTGAAGCATTGCGGTCCGACGATTTGCGGGTGGCGCTGACCGCAGATGATCCGCTGCTGCGTCGCCAAGCCGTGCGTCTGCTGGCACAAGCCGGTGGCGAGCCTGCCGAGCGACTGGAGCTGTTGGCGCTGCTCGGTGAGGAAGCGGACTTGGCCGTCGCCGCCGAGATCGCCGATACGCTCGGCAGCCTCGACTCGCCGGCAGGCCTGCCGCTGTTGACCTCGCTGTTCCTCCGCCACGGGCAAGATCCATACGTGCGGTTCTTTGTGCTGCGGGCCGTTCCATCAGCGGCCTGGGGCGATTTCGTTGCTCAGGTCGCCGAGCACACCGACCGTGGACACGCCGCCTTCCAACCGCTGTTGTCGATCAGCTTGGCGGAACGCAACGGCAGCGCCGTGCAAACGTTATTGGAAAAGCTTGCTGGTGAGCCGGTTGACGTGGTTTCATTGCGGCTGGCTGAGCCGATTGCCCAAGCGTTCTCGCGCGGCCGGTCGGCGACGCGCTGGTGGAACGATGCCGCGGAAGCCACAGTCGCTCGGCTGCAGCAGCAAGCGCGTGAGATATTCGCTTCCGCAGACTCACCGCTGGATCGTCGCCTCGCCGCCGCCGGCCTGCTCGGCTGGGACGCAGCTCAGCAAGCGGCCGACTTTGAGCTACTCGCCACTGCGCTCGATCCGCAGTCCCCCCCTGCTCTGCAGCAACGGGTGATCGCCGTGCTTGCTCGAACCGGTCAGCCGGAAGTCGGCGAGCTGTTCCTGTCACGCCTGGAACAACTCGGCGCGGCCGCCAGCGCTCAGATTGTGACCTGGTTGATAAGCCGACCGGAAACCGTGCAGACATTGCTAACCGCGATCGAACAGCAAGCGGTGCCGCTGGCGACACTCAGCGCAACGGATCGGCAAACGCTGCTCAGCTTCCCCGACGAAGAATTGCGAGCACGAGCCACACGTCTGCTCAGCCGTCCCAGTGACCAAGCCCGCGGTGAAGTCGTCGAGCGTTACCGTCAAGTGCTGCAGATGAGCGGCGATCGCGAGCGCGGCCATAGGGTTTATCAAACCCATTGCCGCACCTGCCATCGGCAAGGCGAAGAAGGGTTCGAAGTCGGACCGGCGCTGAGCGAATCTCGCAACAAGCCGTGGGCAGCACTGCTAGAAGCGGTCTTTGATCCGAATCAAGCGGTCGATGGGCGTTACAGCGTCTATACAGTCTCTACCCTGGATGGCCGCGTGATCCAAGGTTTGCTCGCTGAAGAAAGCGAAGCTTCGATCACCCTCAAAGGCCCTGATGCGCAAGCGACAGTGATCGCACGGAGCGACATCGAGTTGTTCAAACATTCCAAGCGTTCGTTGATGCCTGACGGCCTGGAGGAACTAGTGTCGCCTCAGGATGTTGCCGATCTATTTGCCTTCGTCACCGATCGTCCGACCGCACCGGAACGCGACGCCGAGCAACTGGCTGTGGAGGTCGATCCGCTGGCTGAGCGAGCCGCTCAAGTGCTCGATGACCAGCAGCCGGTCGCCGCACGCGAACAACTGATCGCAGCCTCGCTCGATCAAGCGACCGGCTTGCTGCAGGCGCTGGTCCGTGATCTTCCAGCCGACGACATGGATGAAGAATACCGCCGTATTCCGTGGATCTGGCGAGTCTCGATCGCTGCGGCTCGCAAGAACGACCGCGAGCAATTGACCGCGATGCTGCGCGTTTCATTGCCGGAAATTGGCAAGCCGCTGCGGGACTGGCAGGCAGTGGTCTTGGGAGGCGGGCTGATCAATGGCCTAAGCCAAATCGGCGTTTGGCCGCATGAGCGGATCGCCACCCTGATCGGCAACGATGGCCGGCTTCGCCAGCGCTGGCAGCAGGCCCTGCAGCAGTCGGTCACGATGACCGACGACCGGCAAGTAAAATCCGGCACGCGCTACGACGCCCTGAGAATGATCGCGATGCGCGGCTGGAACGACAGCGGGGCCCAACTTGTCCGGTATCTCAAGCAAAACGAGAACGCGGAGCTGCAAATGGGAGCGGTCAGCGGGTTGGTGGATGTCCCGGATCCGCCCGCGACAGCGGCGTTGATCGCGGCGCTGCCGAATCTGACCGCGGGTAATCGGGAATTAGCGCTCGCCGGCCTGCTCCGCTCGCAAGCCCGCCGCCGGACGCTGTTGGAATCGGTGATCGCCGGCCAAACACCGACAGAGTTGGTCGATGCCGACAGCCGCACCGCGTTGCAACAAAGCGAATCAGCCGAGCTACAAGAATTGGCCAAACGCGCGTTCGCAGGCGAGTAACAATGTTTG
>CALELC010000239.1 GCA_937904535.1 uncultured Planctomycetaceae bacterium | reverse complement strand
GGGGATTTTCGTCAACTTCAAGAACGTCCTGGACAGCAGCCGCGTCGCGCTGCCATTCGGGATCGCTCAGATCGGCAAGAGCTTCCGCAACGAGATCACACCGCGGAACTTCACCTTCCGGTCGCGTGAGTTCGAGCAGATGGAAATCGAGTTCTTTTGCCATCCAGCCACTTCGCATGACTGGTACCGCTACTGGCGCGACCGCCGCCTGGCCTGGTACACCGAACTCGGGCTGTCCAGCGAATCGCTGATCCTCCGCGAACACCACGTCGAGGAGCTCGCACACTACAGCGTCGGCACGGCGGACATCGAGTACGCCTTCCCGTTCCTCGCCCCCGGCCAGTACGGCGAACTCGAAGGCATCGCCCACCGCGGCGACTTCGACCTCCGCAGCCACATGGAAGGCAAGCTCGATCCGTCCACCCGACCGATGGTTGTCGAGAAGGACGAGAACGGAAAACCGCGACACCGCGGCAGCGGACGCGACCTGACCTACCGCGACGAAGTGACCGGCGAGCGGTTCACGCCGCACGTTGTCGAACCGTCAGCAGGTGCCGACCGAGCAGCGCTGGCGTTCCTGTGCGAGGCCTATCAAGAAGACCAAGCTCCGGACGAAAACGGTCAGCTGAAATCGCGCGTTGTGATGCGGCTGCATCCGCGGCTCGCTCCGATCAAGGCCGCGATTTTCCCGCTGGTCAAGAAAGACGGGATGCCCGAGTTGGCGCAGGAAATCTACGCCGAACTCAAACGCGACATGACGGTCTATTACGACGAAAAGAGCGCTGTCGGACGCCGTTATCGCCGCCAAGACGAAATCGGTACCCCGTACTGCATCACGGTCGACGGCGATTCTCTGACCGACAAAACCGTCACGATTCGCGACCGCGACACGCTGGAACAGACGCGGGTAAAGATCGACGAATTAGCGGCGGAACTAAAACGCCGCATCAACGGCTAGCACGCGCGCCGACAGCTAAGCTCGGCGGCCGTGTTGCCGCCCCAAGAAGCGCTCTGCTTTGGCAGGGCGCGGCGGCAGGGTCAGCCGTTCATTTTCCAGATTCAAAGTCAATGAGGAGTGCCCCGCATGGGCGTTGAGATCAAGGCGATTTACGAAGGCAGCCTGCGCTGCGTGGCGACTCACGGTCCCAGCAGGTCGACGCTGGCCACCGATGCGCCGCTGGATAACGGCGGCCGAGGAGCCGACTTTTCGCCGACGGATTTGGTCGCCACGGCGCTAGCCAATTGCGTGCTGACCACGATGGGGCTGGTCGCCCAGCGGCACAACATTGACCTCAGCGGCGCGACGGCGACCGTGGTCAAGGAGATGACGCAGCAGCCGGTGCGGCGGATCGCTTCGCTGGCAACTGAGATCGTCATCCCGGCCTCCGCGGTGCCAGAAGGCGAACATCGCACGCGTTTGGAAGCGGCTGCCAAGCACTGCCCGGTGCACGCTAGTTTGCATCCCGATGTCCATGCACCGCTGACGTTTCATTACCGCTGAGCTCGGCTGCGATTGCCCAGGGCTCGATCCCAACCGCCTCGCTGAGACCACCGCGCCCCTGCTGGGCCGCCGACGATCGCAGGCGCCAGCTTCACTGGCGTCTGAGCGGCTCTCAGGCATTGGCCTTGCGCTGCCGTGGCGGCTTGCTCACCACTCGCAGCACCGGCAGCGTCGAGCCGCCGCCATGGAACGTTCGTCGCCCCGCGATCGTGTGATCGAACACAAACACTCCATCAGGCACTCCGGGCCGCGAGCTACACCGCAGAATCGCCGGATGCCCGCACTCGGGGCAGCGCAGCCGCAGCCCGTGCCCATCGACCGTCTGCTGGATCATCCGGGCCACGTCTTGATTGGCTCGCAGCGAGCCGTAGTTCTGGCCGGACCAGCCGGCGAACTCCGCTTCAATCGCTAGCCGCACGCTCCGCTGCAGGCGGTTGATCTGCTGCGTGAGCAAGCTGAGCCGGTCGTGCACCGTATGCAGCGCACCGGGAGCGGATTCCTGGGACTGCTCGACCAAGTTCGCAAGGTCATTGGACGGCGCTGCGACGTCGTTGAGCAACAGAGGGATCCGGCATCACAAGGGTGTAAGCGGGGAAATGAATAGAAAATCGCTTCCCCTATTGCGTTTCTAAGGTTATACATTACGTACAACCACTTTTCCAGTCGAAGAGGTCACGAATTTTGCCGTTTCCGTGGCGACCGAAACGCGGTTGCGCCCAAGTCGGAGTGATTGAAGTGGCACCTTGGCGGCCAACTCTTGTACGGTAGCGCTCGGCGCGGGGTGTTCGCTCCCGCAGCGTGTGCTCTGTGATGCATCCTGGTCCTGTCCTGAAACGCAAATGACGGTCAATCAGCAAACGGTCGAAGAGACCAAGCAGCAAATCCGCGGATTGGTCAACGAGATTGCCTCGCTTGCCAAGAGCGGTGCTACCGCCGAAGAGTTCTATCCCGAGTTCCTGCAACGGATCGTCACGGCGCTGGCCGCCGCCGGGGGCGCGGTTTGGTTGCTCGACGACGATCGTCAACTGAAACTCCAGTACCAGATCAACGCTGAGCCGACGGTGCTGGCCGCTGGCAGCGACGACTCCGACCGTCACCGCCGCTTGATCCAGCGCGTCGCGCATGCGGGGCAGAACCTGTTGGTCCCGCCCTACTCCGGCACCACCGATGGAGACGCCGAGGGCAATCCGACCCGTTATCTGCTGGTACTCGCGCCGCTGAAGCACGATGGCAACGCCGACGGCTTGGTCGAGATTTTCCAGCGTCCCGACACCGCGCCCGAAACGCAAAAAGGCTATCTGCGGTTTCTGCAGCAGATGTGCGAGCTGGCCGCCGACTGGCTGCGGAGCCAAAAGCTGCGGGCCTTCAGCGATCGCCAAGCGCTGTGGCAACAGGCGGACTCGTTCGCGCGGGCCGCGCACGAATCGCTCGACCTGCGAGAAACGGTGTACGTGGTGGCCAACGAAGGCCGCCGGATGATCGGCTGTGACCGCGTGAGCGTGGCGATCAAACGCGGCAACAAATGCCGCGTCCAGGCGATCAGCGGCCAAGACACGATCGAGAACCGCTCGAACATCGTCTCGGCGCTCAACCGCCTGGCTACGCGCGTCGTCGCCGCCGGTGAGCCGCTCTGGCATGACGGTACAACCGAAGATTTGCCGCCCCAAATCGAAGAAGCGCTCGAAGAATACGTCGACCTATCTTATGGCCGCAACATCGCAGTGTTGCCCCTCCGTGAGCCGCAGCGCGGCAGCGAAGCCGAACAGGGAGCCGCCGGGCAAGTCGACCGCGACAACGCCCACCGCGGCGAGGTGATCGGCGCTCTGATCGTCGAACAGATCGAAAGCGACTTGCCGCCGGACATCTTCCACGCTCGGGTCGACCTGGTTTACGAACACGGCACGCGGGCGATCGCCAACTCGCTCTCGCACAGCAATCTGTTCTTGATGCCGGTCTGGAGGACGCTCGGAAAGTCGACGGAACTGTTCCGCGGCCGCATGCTGCCCAAGACAATCGCGGTGCTGGTCGCCATTGCGTTAGTCGCCTTAGGGCTGTTCTTCATCCCAATGGAACTGCAGCTGGAAGCCGAAGGCAAACTCGAGCCGCAGGTGCGGCGCGATGTCTTTGCGCCGATCGATGGCGAAGTGATTGAGGTCCTCGCTGATCACAGTTCAGTGGTCAAGGCAGGCGATCCGCTGATCCGACTACGCAATCGCCAAATCGAAATGGACATGACCGAATTGGTCGGTCAAATCCAAACCACCACCGCGGAGTTTAACCGAGTCCGCGGTGTACTCACGGCATCCCGCCGCACCCTCGACCAGAATGAGCAGAAGCAATTGCAGGGCGAAGAGCGCGAGTACGAGGTCCGACTCGCCGCGCTCCGTGAGAAGCTGCAGTTACAGACCGCACGAGCGGAGCAGTTGGTCATTCGAGCGCCGATCGATGGCATCGTGATGAGTTGGGATGTCGAGAAGACGCTTCGCAGCCGGCCGGTGATGACCGGTCAGGTGCTGCTGGAGATCGCGGATCTGAGCCAGCCGTTGTATTTGGAACTGGAAATGCCCGATAAGCGGATGGGCCATTTGGACCAGCGCATCCGAGAAGTCGATCAACCGACGCTGCCGGTCCGTTATGTCTTGGCGACCCATCCGGACGAACCGATGCAAGCTGAATTGCCGCGGCAGGAAGTCCAGCTTCGCGCTCAAGTCAATCCAGAACACGGTTCGACGGTGAAGATGCGAGCGATCCCCGATCGGGAGCAGCTCGAACAGAAATCACCGCGACCTGGCGCGAAGGTGATCGCCAATGTGCAGTGCGGCAAGCGGGCCGCGGGCTTTGTTTTGTTCCACGAAGTTTATGAATGGCTGTGCAAGTTTTTGTTCTAGCCTTGGGTTGCCCCCCGTCCGATTCTTGCACTTCCATTCTTGTTGCTTACCGGTTCCAAGGAGCCTTTTGATGCGACTAACGCCACCCGCTCAGTTCTCGATCCTGCTCGCCACCGTCGCGTTAGCCGGATCGTGGGCAACTGCGCAGACACCTACTAGCCCTGCCAGTCTCGGGCGTCCTCAGGCAGCGCCAACCAACGCTCCGAGCAGCTCGTCCGCAGTACAAGCACAGAACTGCCTGGTCAAAACCATTCAAAACATTCGCGTGCCAGCCGGCGCCGAAGGCCGGATTACCGAGATGCTGGCCGTCGAAGGAGCCAACGTTAAAGCGGGTGATGTGTTGGCGTTGATCGACGACACCCAAGCTCAATTGGCACTGCGGCTACGCCAGGCAGAAGAACGCGAGGCCGAGCTCAACGCGCTCAACGACATCAATTACCGCAACGCCGTCAAGAGCGAACAATTGGCCAAGGCCGAGGCAGAAGCCTATAAGGAACTTCGCCGTCAAGGTGCGACTCCTCGCTGGGAAATGGAGAAGAAAATCCTCGAAGCCGACACAGCCGGCTTGCGGATCGAGCTGGCCGAATTGCAAGAGAACGTCGCCAAAGTGCAGTACATCGCCAAGCGGACTGAACGCGAACTCGCGGAGCATGAACTGGCGCGTCGCAAAATCGTCGCTCCATTTGCGGGTTATATTGAAAACCGCATCTCCCAACTCGGTGAATGGGTGCAGGCGGGATCACCGGTGTTGCAATTGGTTCAGCTCGACAAGCTACGCGTGGAAGGCGACATCGATGCGCTCCAGCACGCGGGACAAATCGTGCGTGGCACCCCTGTCAAGGTTTACATCTACACCAGTCGTCGTGCGTCGCTGACGAGCGGTACCGCCAACACGACGGACACCCGAGACGCCGTGGAAATCGACGGCCGGATTGGCTTTGTCAGCAGCGAGATCGATCTCAATCATCGCCATCGCATTTGGGTCGAAATCGAAAACCAACAGATCGGTGAGGAATGGGTTTTTAAACCGGGTATGGAAGCCGACATCGTTGTTTATCCCGCAGGAATTGCAAACTAGCGCCATCCTGCCTCCGGCCCCAGGCAACGCACTGCGGGCCC
>CALELC010000238.1 GCA_937904535.1 uncultured Planctomycetaceae bacterium | reverse complement strand
CACCCTACCCGATGGCAGCGATCTCAACCGGGCCTTTCCTGGCAGTGAGGAGGGTTCGCTCGCTGAGCGGTTGGCCTGTTTCTTCATGCGCGAGGTGGTGGCGCAGTGTTGCTTTGGAATCGACCTCCACTCCGGTGCACACAACCGCATCAACCCGCCGCAGATCCGCGCGGCGCTCGATGATCCTGAAACTCGGCGTCTAGCCGAAGCCTTTGCGGCGCCGATCATGATGGATGCGAGTACCGCTGAGGGCTCACTGCGGACTGCCGCGATTGAGGCTGGAAAACGCGTGCTGTTGTTCGAAGGCGGTGAGCCGCTGCGGTTCAACGAAGATTCGCTGTCTGCAGGGACCAGCGGCGTGCTGCGGGTACTGCACGCCCTCGAAATGCATCCCGTGCAGCCAGCCCCACCACTGAGACCGTCGGTCGAAGTCACGGCAGACGATATCTGGGTGAAGGCTCCACGCTGTGGCATCTTGCGACTCAGCGTGGATGTGCAAGCTGAAGTGCGCAAAAACCAGGAACTGGGCGTGGTCGCCGACGCTTTGGGCGGCAAACCGGAGAAGATCCTCGCTCCTTTTGATGGGGTCGTTATCGGGCTCACCCTCAATCCGCTCGTGGCCAAGGATGGCGGTGTGCTGCACCTGGCCAAGCGTGCGTGAGCCAACCCGAGCGGCATCCCGACTACCGTCGACTCGCCGGCAGCGATAGTTTGTCAACAGTCGCTCGTGGTTTGTGCCGATCGGAATGAAACGCTGCAGCACATGCAGGGTGTTGTGACAGCCGCGGTGTTGTGGCAGCCGCGGTCGGCACAGCCAGTAAGCTGGCTGCCCTTAGCCAGGCTGGCCACCGGTTTGGGGACGAACCCGCCGAGAGCGGCTCCATCAGTTCGAGTTCAGTGGGTGAGGAATCAATCGCGTGTCGACTTGCTTGATTACCGGCGGCGCCGGCTTTATCGGATCTCATCTCACCCAGCGTTTGCTCGACCGCGGTGACTCGGTGATTGTGGTCGATGATTTGTCGACCGGCCGACAGTCAAATCTTCGAGCGGTTCAAGACCATCCGAACTTGGAATCAATCCACGGCTCGGTCGAGGACGAGGCCCTCGTAGCGGAAGTCGTCGACCGTGCGGATGTCGTCTATCACTTGGCCGCAGCCGTCGGTGTCGCCTTGATCGCGAAACAGCCGATTCAGACGATCGAGCGGAACGTGTTTCCGACGAAGCTGATTCTCGAGCGGCTGGGACGTCGTGCCGCGGCTGGTGAGTTCATCCCCTGCTTTATCGCCAGCACCAGCGAGGTGTATGGCAAAAACCCGAAACCGACCTGGTCGGAAGAAGACGATTTGGTATTCGGCGCGACGACCAAGCCACGCTGGAGTTACGGGGTTTCCAAAGCGATCGACGAGTTTTTGGCGCTGGCCTTTTATCACGAACTCGGCGTGCCGGTGGTGATCGGTCGATTTTTCAATGTTGTCGGTCCACGACAAACCGGAGCTTATGGCATGGTGTTGCCACGGTTCGTGAAAGCGGCGCTCGCTGGCGAACCCTTGGTGGTGCACGACGATGGTCGTCAGTTGCGGTGTTTTGCGCACGTGGCTGATGTCGTGGGCGCCGTGATCCAACTGGTTGATCAAGCCGATGCAGCCGGACGCGTTTACAACATTGGCAGCGATCAACCGATCTCGATTCTGGAACTGGCTCAGCGGGTGATCGCACGAGTCAATCCGGCAGCGAGCATCCAATATCAAGCTTATGCCGATGCCTACGATGAGTCGTTCGAGGATATCCGTCGCCGCGTTCCCGATCTGACACGGATCAGCAACACCATCGGCTTCCGGCCCACCTACTCGCTCGATGCGATCATCGACTCGGTTGCTGACGCGATGCGTTCCGGTGAAGGAACTTAGCGGACAGCGAGTTCAAACCTGCCGGTCACAATGAACATTCAATCGCAGCGGCGTCCGCTGGCTGATGAGCCCGGGCGCGGTGTGTGACCACTGCATCCGTCTGACGATGTCCGATGCGGAGTGGAACGCGACTCGGCTTCGGATTGCGACGCTTGCCAGGCCGCCGCAGGTGAGTTGCAGCAGGTCGGCTAGCTTTACTGCCTGATTGGGCGTTCAGGGGGTGTGGGTTTACCCTCTACGTGCTTAATCGGCATCGTCAGCAAAGTCGCTAGCCACAGGTGGGGTATTTGAAATACCCCACGGTTCTTTCTTTGACCGCTGAAGATTCGATCCTAACTTCCAGTAGTGCCAACGCTGAAACTTATTTGACGCGTTGGACACAGCGAGATCTCAGCGGATTGCAACTCTGTAATCAGGACTGAGATTCATAAAGCTCCGAGAGCTTGCTGGTGTCGATTGTCTCTCCGCGCGTGGTTCGGTCGAACCATGGCACTCAAACCTCAAGGATCGTGTGATGAAAAAGTTTGCGACGAACGCTGTGGCTTTTCTGAAAGAAGAAGATGGTCCGACCGCTGTTGAATACGCGGTGATGGTGGCACTGATCGTGGTGGTGTGCATCACTTCGGTTCGTTTGATCGGCACCAACGCCAACGCCAAGTTTGATGAAGTGGCTAAAGCCATTGTAGCCAAGTAGTCCTGCTGCCCTCGGGCCAGGCGGATGAAGAAACAGGACGAACACTGAGTCAGAGTGCTGAACTCATCGACTCGGTGCGAATTCGGCAAAGGGCTTCGCTGACCGCAAGGTTACCGAGGCCCCTTTTTCTAGACTTTCACGAGCGGCGAACGCCGAATCTTGTTCCCTATCGATCGCTCGTTCTTATAACCCTTCCTTTCGATCTAGCTACCATGCACCCATTCATCGATCCCCTTATAATCAATTGGCCGGTATGGTTGGTCGCCGCAGTCTTAGTGGTTGCCGCTGTCATTGATGGAGCCATTCTGAAAGTGCCCAACTGGTTGACCTTCCCGTTCATCCTGACCGGCTGGGCCTATGGCTTACTTTCCGGCGGAGCAGCCGGACTCGGTTATAGTTTGCTGGGGACGTTCGTCGGCATGCTGCTGTTGTTGCTGCTGCGCAACCGTGGCGGCATGGGAGCGGGCGACGTGAAATTGCTGGCCGGCGTGGGGGCTTGGTTGGGCACCGGAGTGACGCTGTATGCCTTTGCTGCCACTGCGCTGGTGGGCGGAGTGATGGCGATTGCGATGATCGCCTGGAGCGGAAACTGGTTAAAGCACTACGCGATGGCGCTGCAGATCATCAACGAGTGGCAGACGGTGCGGCAGCCGGAGAGGCTGGCCGCGATCGCACGCCAACGCAAGCCGCAGATGTTGTTGCTGCCCTATGGAATCCCGATGGCGGTCGGCTCGATCCTGTACTTCGCGGTGGCCGGCCTGCTCGTCTGATCCGGCTCAGTGCGGAAGCGGCGCGGAAGGTTCCCCCAATTGCCCAGCCAGTAGCGCCGAATTTTGCTCAGGCGGTGCTACGGAAGCTGCCGAAGATAGCGGTATTGCGGACTATGGCGCAAACTCGCCGCCGATACAGCCTCGGCCGCGGAGCAATCGGTCTGGTCCGCCCGTCAATACAATGGTCGCATGTATCCTGGGGGGATTCGCGATGTTACGTAGCCTCGTTCTAGCCGCCGTTTTGGTCGGCTGCTTTGCCTCGAGCCAGAGTGCGGATGCCCAGCAGCCTGCCTATGGACGCAGCTGGGGAGGTGGAAACAGTTCGATCGACTGGAACCGGTTCTACCACTACCCCTACGTCTATTACCCGCAGAACTTCTATTCGCCTGAGTATTACCAAAGCGCTGATAGCCTGTATCACCGTTATCCGCCGGAGATGCAAATCCCGGTGTACAACAAGAAGTGGTACAATGCCTATCCGTCGAATCGCCGCTACCATAGCGGCCATCACTTCATCCTCGACGTTTTCTAAGCCCGACAGGCACGAGTCGTCCTACCCAAGGCGGACATGGATCCCGCAGCCCGGCGCACCGTTGCCCGACGCGCTGCTCGCCACTTAGCGCGAGCACTCGACGGTCTGGATGAGGCGGTGTGGGTGATCGATGCCCAATACGAGCTGATCTTTCTCAGCGCAGCGGCTGCAGCTTGGTTGCAATCGCCCGCTGAGGAATTGCTCGGTCGTCGCTGTCACGTCGCGGCTGAGCCCGCTTCGCCGCCCGACCAGATCGCCATCGCCCTTGCTCCGCCACTCGGTCTACAGTCTGGAACCGCGGTTGTGACCGCTGTGCAGCCGCCGGGAACGACGCTCCGTCAGGTTCGTTATCTGCAAGTGGGTGACGGACCGGAGCGACTGTTCCTAGCCATTAGCGGTGCGGCTGAGCAGCCTCCGGATGCCATCGAATGGGAAGCTGCGGAGCGGCTGCGAAAGCGCGTGCAACACTGGCGACGGCAGGACGCGGCGCTGGGACTGATTGCAGCGGCCGGGGCATCAGCGGCCGCGCTCCGGCTCCGTCAGCAAGTGTTGTTGGCCTGTGCGACGCGGCAGTCGGTGGCGATCATCGGTCCGCCGGGCAGCGGAGGCGAAGCGATCGCGCGGCGCATTCATGCGGCTGCCTCGCCGGCTGGCGCTGAGCCCGAACCGGCAATTGTGGTCGATACACCCCTGATGGACGCGGAACTGCTGGAGGCGACCTTGTCACCGGCGGCGGTACACCTGCGCGGCGACCCTAAGCGCAGTGTCACACTGATCCTGCGCGGGGTCGACGAGTCGCCGCTGGAGGTGCAGCAACGCATCCTCGAGTTTGCCTCACAACGGAGCTCGGCCGTGCGATTGATGGGGCTGCTGGCCACGCCTGCGTCGGCGCAACTTATGGGACCAGCGGAATCCGAGACGCTGACGCCCGAGATGGCACTGGCCCTGAGCGTGCTGGAGATTCATATAACGCCACTGGCCAGCCGCAGCGAAGACATCCCGCTGATCGCTACCGCCCTGCTGGAAGCTCGGCATGCTGCCGGAAATTCGGTCGCTGAACGGTTCAGCACGGCGGCTTTGGACCAATTGCTGATCTATCCATGGCCGGGGAACTTTGAGGAACTCGATGCGGCGGTCCGTAACGCAGCAGCGGTCTGTCGCGGTACGACGATCGAGCCCGAGCACCTGCCATTAGCGGTGCGGAGTTTTCGTCTGAACCCGGTTCGCAGCAAGCCGGTCATCGTGGAAACCAACCTCGACGAGGAATTGCGGCGTTACGAATTAGCAAAGATCCACGAGGCGCTCGATGCTGCCGATGGGAATCGCAGCGAGGCGGCGCGGCTGCTGGGGATCAGCCGCGCGCGACTGCTGCGGCGACTGGGCGATCCCGATACACCGGACTCGGCTGAACCATGAGTCAGAATCAACCGGTGCCAGGTTTAAATTGGACGATCGTTGAAGCGGGAGATCGTTGGTATCAAGCGGTGCTGCGATTCACGGCGGGGCCGGTACCCCACGACCGCGACTCCGTTCGGCATCTGCCACTGGATGCGGCTAGCGAACTCGTGGTGTTGCTGGCGCAGCGCGGGGACCGCCGGCACATGGTGTTGTGGGAGATCCCTGCGGCGCCCTCTGCATGGCTGGAAATCATCGACGCGATCGCCAGTGTTCGTCGGAGCAACCCACAGGTCGTGCAACTGGCGTCCCTCCCCTGCTCTGCCAGCCACGCGGCCGCGCTTGCCGTTCAGCAGGCGGGCGTGACAGTGCTGCTGGGCGAGCTTTGGACCCTTGAGCCGCTTGCGCGCCGCCTGGCCAGCCGCGTGGCCTAAGACCGTCTGAGGCGGCTGGTTTTGTGATGCACAGAGGTGCTCACGGCGAGGTCGTCAGCCGCCGGATCCACAGGCACCTTGGCCAAACCGTGACAGCGGTTTCCAATTGGAGAGGTTTCCCATTTCTTCTCGCTTCAACTCACAC
>CALELC010000237.1 GCA_937904535.1 uncultured Planctomycetaceae bacterium | reverse complement strand
TAGTTCGCCGAGCCGTTTGCAGTGGCTTCAAGACGCGACGCGTGATCATCTGCAATGCCTCATTAAGAAAGGGAACAAACCCTAGTAAGGCTCTGAGTCCCGCTAAATCGGCCAGCTGCGTGAATCAGAGCAGCTTTAGCGGATGTTACCCTTCCTCCCCCCCTTGCGTGTCCAAGAAAAATCAGAATTTGGCAAAATTAAGATTCACAGCAACACTACTGAGCTAGATGCCTCGCTGTGGATTCCCAGCTAGCATGCAGCTGCCCGTCTGATCTTAGAAGCCGCAGCGGACGCAGCTCGCCAAATCACATGGGGCGAACCTGAGCGGACGGCAGGCGAGCGGTGTAGGGCTGCTGAGAAAAGCTGCCAGCTGGCGTGGTCGTTTCGGCGGTGAGGACTATACTAGGTGAGACTTTGTTTCGTCCGCCGCTTACCTTTTTTATTGAACCATGCCACGCATTTACACGTTCGGCTTCCTGGTCCTGCCACTGTTGGGGAGTCTGCTATCGGCCGATTCGGCTACTGCGACCGACGCCGCAGCCACTGTCGGAATTGTCACGGAGAAACCAGCAGAGGGTCCGTTTGTCGAAGTCGACGGCAAGTTCATGGTCCCCTATACCCAGCGGATCCCAGGCACCGATGTCAGCTTCGAGATGATTCCGGTCCCCGGCGGAACCTTCAAGTTTGGCGCAAGCGACTCGGATCCCAATAAGAAGGATGACGAATCGCCGCAGGTCGAACTCGAAGTGTCGCCGATGTGGGTCGCCAAGACCGAAATCACATGGGGTGAGTACAAGGAGTTCATGAAACTCTACGCGTTCTTTAAAGAGTTCGAGGCTCAGGGCAAGCGAGTCGTGACCGATGAGAATCGCGCCGATGCGATCACCGCGCCGACGGAACTGTACGAACCGACCCACACCTTCGAGTACGGCGAAGCGCTGAACCAGCCGGCGGTCACCATGACCCAGTATGCGGCTCAGCAGTACACCAAGTGGCTGAGCTTGATCACCGGCCAGCAGTTCCGTCTGCCGACCGAAGCGGAATGGGAATACGCTTGCCGCGCCGGCGCCACCACGGCGTATCACTGGGGTGACGATCCCGAGCAGCTCGACGAGTACGCCTGGTACTTCGACAATGCCGACAGCGGCCAGATGCCCGTGGGCACCAAGGCTCCCAACGCGTTCGGACTGCACGACATGCACGGCAACGTCGCCGAATGGACCGTCAACCAGTACACCGAAGACGGCTACGCTTGGCTTGCCGAACTGGTGGCCAAGCAAGGCAAGCTCAACGCGACGGACGCGGTCCAGTGGCCGGTCCAGTCGTCGCCGTGCGCAATTCGTGGCGGCAGCTGGGAAATGGACGCCGAGGACCTGCGGTGTACATCTCGCTTGGCATCGGACGACGAAGAGTGGAAAGATTCGGATCCGAACTTCCCCCGCAGTCCGTGGTGGTTCACCAACGACCCAGCGCGGGGAGTCGGCTTCCGTCTGTTCCGTTCTTATGAGACACTCGACAAAGACAAAATCACGAAGTTCTGGGAAACGTCGGCTGTCAACACCATCGAAGAAGTGGAAAGCCGCGTCCTCGGTGGCCGTGGCGGCTACGGCCTGGTTGACCCCGAGCTCCCTGCGTTGATCAAAGCTGCCTCTGGCAAGTAGCTCAACGCTTCGTCCCTTTTACCCTTCAAAGTCGAGTTCCGTGTACGATCATGTTGCCTTAGTCGGCGCCACCGGTGCGGTGGGCCGCATTGTCCTGGACCAGCTCGCTCGCCGGGCATTTCCCCACAAGCGATTGCGGTTGCTTGCCTCGGAGCGGTCAGTTGGCTCCCAGGTGCAATTCGGCAACCAAACATTGACCGTGGAACTCCTGCAGCCCTCGGCGTTTGAAGGGGTCGACCTGGTCATCGCCAGCACGCCCGATGAAGTGGCCCGCGAGTTCGTGCCCTGGGCGGTCGCAGCAGGCGCTGTGGTCATCGATGAAAGCGGCTACTGGCGGATGGATCCCAGCGTGCCACTGGTGGTGCCCGAGGTAAACCCCGAGGCAGCCCTGCAGCACCGCGGCATCATTGCCAGCCCGAACTGCAGCACCACGCAGATGGTCGTCGCTTTGGCTCCGCTGCATCGCGAGGCTCGAGTGCGCCGGGTGGTGGTCAGCACTTATCAGGCGACCAGCGGCGCCGGCCTGGGAGGCTGCGACGAGCTGAACAGCAGCACCCGAGCGGCGCTGCAGTCCGAATCCACCACGCCCAAAGTGTTCCAGCACCCGATCGCTTTCAATCTGATTCCCCAAATCGGCAGCGAGAAGGAGCAGGGCTACACCTCCGAAGAAATGAAGATGGTGTACGAAACCCGCAAGATCATGGGCGACGACGAGATTCAAGTTTGCCCGACCTGCGTGCGGGTGCCGGTGGCGATCGGTCACAGCGAGTCGATCATGGTCGAAACCGAGCGACCGATTTCGCTGGAACGTGCCCGCGAACTGTTTGCCGCAGCCGAAGGGGTCACGCTTGTCGATGACCTGGGCTCGCGCTGCTACCCGATGCCGCGCGACTGCGAGGGCCGGGACGATGTGTTCATCGGCCGGCTGCGCAAGGACATCAGCAATCCGAACGGCCTGGCATTTTGGTGCGTCAGCGACAACTTGCGCAAAGGCGCAGCGACCAACGCGGTGCAAATCGCGGAATTGCTGCTCAAGCAGGTCAGCGTCGTTTGAGCCGACCGCTTGTGTCTCTGCAGAGCCAATCTCTACCAACTGACAACGTGAAACCATTAGAACCCGCGGCCGCTTCAACCGATGCGGCGGCGGGTCCAACGCCGCTGTCCACGCAGCGGACCTTTAAGCTGACCGTCGCCTACGACGGCACCCACTACGCGGGCTGGCAGGTGCAACTGCGGCGGCAGACGGTCCAGGGTGCGATCGAAAAGGCGATTGCGCAGGTCGCCAATGAACGGGTCCGCGTCACCGGCAGCGGCCGCACGGACTCGGGAGTGCATGCGATCGCACAGGTCGCCAGCTTCTCGCTCAGCCACTGGCGGGCTCGCGCAGAGGACTTGGCCCGGGCGCTCAACAGCAAGCTTCCACCTGACATTGCGGTCCGTGAGCTCAGCGATGCGGCGGCGGACTTCCACGCCATTCGCGACGCGATTGGCAAACGCTACCGCTACCAGTTGCAAATTGGGGGCGGGCGGGACGCGTTTGAATACCGCTACCGCTGGCATCTGCCCGGCCCGATCGACGTCGCGGCGATGCGAACAGCCGCGGAACTGCTTCGCGGCCGCCATGATTTCGCCAGCTTCCAGGCCGCTGGCAGCGACCGCAAGACCACGGTTCGCGACGTGCGGGCCCTGGAAATCATCGACCAAGGCTCCGCCACCGGGGCAGGACAGGGGAGCGACGATCCGGCGGTCCAGCGGCTCGCGATCGAAGTCGAAGCCGACGGCTTCCTGTACAACATGGTGCGGAACATCGTCGGCACGCTGGTGGAAGTCGGGCGCGGCAAACGCGATCCGGCCTGGGCAGCCGAGGTGCTTGCCGCTCGCGACCGCACGGTCGCCGGCCCGACGGCGCCGCCGCACGGGCTGTTCCTGCTCCGCGTTGACTATCGCCCCACCAACTTGGAAGACAGCAGCGGACCGGAGACCGCCTGATGCGCGTGATGCACGTGATCACTCGGATGATCATCGGTGGGGCCCAGGAAAACACGCTGTACAACTGCCTGGACCTGCGTCAGCTCCATGGTGACGAGGTACTGCTCGTCACGGGACCGGCTGAAGGCCCAGAGGGAGACCTGTTGCAACAGGGCAGGGCAGGGGACCTGCCGGTCGAGCTATTGCCGGAACTGCGGCGTGCGATCCATCCTCCACGCGATGTGCGGGCGCTGCGATCGCTGCGGCACCTGATCAACCGCTTCCAGCCCGACGTTGTCCATACCCACAGCGCCAAAGGCGGCTTTCTTGGCCGCCGAGCAGCGTGGGTCGAGCGGGTCCCGGCAATTGTCCACACAGTGCACGGAGCCCCCTTCCATCCCTATCAGTCAGCTGCTGCGCGGAGATTGTTCCAAACTTGCGAACGCCTAGCCGCCGGCTGGTGCCACCAACTGATCAGCGTTGCCGACGCGATGACCGACCTGATGGCCGACGCGGGCGTCGCCCCACGCGAACGGTTCATCACGGTCTACAGCGGCATGGACGTTGAGCCGTTTCTTGCCGCGGACAGCCACCGCGCCGCTGTTCGCGAGCGACTGGGATTCGAGGACCAGCACATTGTGTTCGGCAAGATCGCGAGGCTGTTTCACCTCAAAGGTCACGACGATCTGATCACTGCCGCGGCACAGGCTGTCCAGCGCAACCCGCAGGTGCGATTCCTGCTCGTCGGCGACGGCATCCTGCGACCGGCGCTGCAGCGCCGCATCGACGAACTGGGGCTAAACGGGCACTTCGTGTTCACCGGGCTGGTTCCGCCGAGCGAGATTCCTGGGCTGATCGGAGCGATGGACGCGCTGGTGCACACATCGTTTCGCGAGGGGCTCGCGCGAGCGCTGCCGCAAGCCCTGATCGCTGGGCGGCCGGTCATTAGCTACGACGTCGACGGTGCGCGTGAAGTGGCCATCAACGACCAAACCGGCTATCTGGTTGCTCCAGGCGACACCACAACGCTCGCCCAGCGAGTCGCGGAACTGGCCGCTGACAGCGCCGCGCGAGTCCGGATGGGCAGGGCAGGGCAGCAGCGGTTTGCCGACCAGTTCCGCCACCAGCAGATGACGGCCCAGCTCCGCGAAATCTATCTCCGCGTGCTCAACGAGCGGAATCGTCGCCGCTAATCGCCAGGGCAGGGCGTTGGCGACCTTCCTTCCTAACGGTTGTATCAATTATGCTACGGTCCTGCGCGGGCTGACGGCAGCCCGACAGTGCCTTTCCTGTCCGCAACCTCATTGCCGGCCGGTCATCCCCGACGACCTGGCCTCAACGGATCCTATGACTAAATCCCGCGACTTTCTCGGCCCCTACCGACTGGCACGGCTGATCCGCCAAGGCAGCACCTGTGACGTTTGGGAAGCGGTTGAAGAGAGCAAGCAAGAGCGGTTTGCGCTGAAAGTGCTCAACAACCGGTTTCGCGAAGACAAAGCCGAAATCGCATCGCTCAAATTCGAGTACACCGTCGCCAAAGACCTGAACAGCCCGCGGATCATCCGCGTGCTGGAATACCGCGTCGACAGCGGGACACCGTTTCTGGTGATGGAACTGTTCAGTGAATTGAACATGAAGCAGGCACTGCGACGGGGCCCCGAGTCGCTTGCATTCATGCTCGACAAGATCGTCGAACAGGCGGCCGAAGGAGTCTACTACCTGCACACCAAAGGCTGGATCCACCGCGATATCAAACCGGACAACTTTTTGGTAAGCCGGGAAGGGGAGACCAAGCTGATCGACTTTACGATCGCTGAAAAGAAGAAGACCGGACTGGGAAAACTCTTTCACCGCAGCGGCTCGACGGTGCAGGGCACCCGCAGCTATATGGCTCCCGAGCAGATCCAAGGCAAAGTTTGCGATGAGCGAACCGACGTCTATTCCTTTGGATGCGTGCTCTTTGAAGCCGTGACGGGCAAGCCGCCTTATACCGGGCAAACGCCTAACGACTTGCTCACCAAACATCTCACAGCATCGATTCCTAGCCCGATCATTTATAACGACAACGTCACCCCAGAGTTCGCGGCACTGGTCAAGCGAATGATGGCCAAGAACCCCGCACAACGACCACCATCGATGTGGGAGTTCTTGAAGATCTACCGCACCACACCTGTGTTTAAGAAGCGGCCCAAGCCGCCAGAAATCAGTGTTTTTGACAACATGCCCGGCATCAAGAGCGCCGAGGACA
>CALELC010000236.1 GCA_937904535.1 uncultured Planctomycetaceae bacterium | reverse complement strand
GGAGCCGAAACTCCAGTTTTCGAAGACCGCCACTCTGCGGATCTCGCAAAATGCGTTTGGCGGCGAAAAACAGCGCTTCGGCGCGCAGTGACGCGGCGAGCTTGACCCAATTGGGCGAGGGCACGACTTCCCGCAGCGGAACCCGGTCGCCGACCGCCGGCACCAACACCGTCAAGTCGCTCAGTTCCGTCACCACCCACACGTGCAGCGCGGGTTGCCAAAGCGCATCGGCCGCCGGCATCAGCTCTCGCCACTCCCGTGCATCGGCGCCGGAGCGGCCCAGTGACAGACAGTCCAGCGGCGGCAGCGACTGCCGCTCTGCCATCGCGATCACTTGGTTGCTGATCTTGTCGGGATCGTCGACACACAAACCTTCGACCTGCGAGTCACCCCACAGGACGATGCGCTGACTCAGCGGACGAGGCTGCCAGCCCGCTAACCCGTGCGGACCGATGATCGTGTTGCCCCAGCCTTCGCTGCGCCAGCGGACGATACGGCCGGGCTGCAAGGTGGTGGCGTTCAGCATCGGGTCTGGCGAACGCACGAGGATCGAGTCGAGTACCCAGGGGCCGAGCAGCCAGACCATCGCCCAGCTGCCCAAGATTCCGACGCCCCATTGCCGCCATGCCGCCACGTTCCATTGCATTCCAAGTATCCTTGCGGTCATGATCGATCACAGGCAGAGGCCAGGAAGAGCCGGGGCTGTTGAAGCGGCGGCTCTCCGGTTACCTTCTCAGCTTGCCCCGAGCAAGCCCCCGCCACGCCATCCCGCCCCTCTTTCTTAATCGCGTCATGGAAAACGGCAACCCTGAAAGCGACGACGGTCCGCAACGACCAACTGAACCAGTCTCCGGCTATGAGGACCGTGGGCTTGTCAGCGAGCAAGCGGTCGCTCCGACCCCAACTCAACCTGCGGCACGACTGACCGAAGATAGCTGGGCGATTGTACTGGGCGTGACCGTATTGGTGGCAGCGCTCCTGGTTGCGCTGGCCAGCGGCGATGCGATTGCGGGTTGGTTTGCCCAGCCCGGCAGTTGGGATAGTTCGCAGACCTCGCCGCTGCAATCGTTGATCGGCAAGGGAGTGCGACCGGCGTGGCTCGGATCGCTCGCCGCGATCGCCGTGATCGGCACGCTCGGCATACCCGCACTGCTCGATCGGCGCGGGGGCGCGGTCGGTGGGGGCTGGGTGCAAACGACGTGCGGATATCTGTTCCTCACCCTGCTAGCCGTGTTTGCCTTCGTGATGGCGGGCGAGAAAGTCGCCAAGCTTTACGGACTCGAATACGTCCTTTGGGCGCTGTTGTTGGGATTGATCATCAGCAACACCGTAGGCTTGCCGCAGTGGCTGCGGGGAGCGGTGCGGGGCGAGCTGTTCATCAAGTGGGGGTTGGTGCTGTTGGGCGCCGAGGTGTTGCTCGGCAAGCTGGTAGCGCTCGGGATCCCCGGCATTTTGGTGTCCTGGGTGGTCACACCGATTGTGCTGATGACGACCTTTTGGTTCGGCCTCCGCGTGCTCAAAATCCGCTCGCCCTCGCTCGTGATGGTCGTGGCCGCCGACATGTCGGTGTGCGGGGTTTCGGCCGCCATTGCGACAGCGGCGGCGTGCCGCGCGAAGAAAGAAGAACTGTCGATGGCGATCGGCCTGTCGATGGCGTTCACGGCGGTGATGATGGTTGTGATGCCGATCGGATTTCGCTTTGCAGGGGTGGACGACATTGTGGGTGGTGCCTGGATCGGCGGGACGATCGACTCCACCGGCGCCGTGGCGGCCGCTGGAGCGGCCCTGGGTGATCGTGCGATGAAGATCGCGACCACGGTCAAGATGATTCAAAATGTGCTGATCGGAGCGATTGCCTTTGCCGTCTCGGTTTACTGGGCAACCCGCTACGAGACCGGCGACGGCGACTCAGCGGCCCGCCGCGGTAGCCTGGTGTCGGAAGTTTGGCGACGTTTTCCCAAGTTTGTGCTCGGCTTTCTCGCCGCGTCGCTGGTGGCCAGCGCCATCGCCTGGTCCGGTTCCAGCGGCGAAACGCTGGTGACCACCACCGTCGATTCGGTGACCAAGCATCTGCGCAACTGGCTGTTCTGTTTAGCCTTTGTCTGTATCGGTCTGGAGACTCACATTCGCACGCTGCTGCCCGCGTTCAGTGGCGGCAAGACGTTGGTACTGTACGTCGTCGGTCAGTCGTTCAATATTCTGATGACCGGCCTGATGGCCTTGCTCGTGTTCGGGTGGCTGTTTCGCGATGCGATTCTGGAGTGGTTACCGTGACCGAAGGGTCGTCGCCTACAAAACGCCTCCAGCCCCAGCGGCGACGTGGCATCGTGGCGTTGGGGCTTTGCGTGCTAGGGATCGTCGCGATCTGGGGTTGGGTCTTGCCGGCCATCGGCTCGCTCGCGAGCGTCCGCGCAGCGGTCCAGCGGACCGAGGGCCAAGGGATCAATGCCGGGGCGATTTTTTACACCGATGTTTTTTACTCGCTCGAGCTTCGCCGAGCGAACCAACTTGTTGACCGAAGGTAATTGACCGATGCGAGTGATTTTGACACCGGACCGTCCCTCGATGGGCGCCTGGGTGGCCGAGCAAGCTGCGACCGACCTGCGAAATGCGATCCGCAGCCAAGGATTTGCCCGGCTGGTGATTGCCACCGGAGCCAGTCAGTTCGAGGTGCTCCAGTCACTTGCGGCGCGAGAAGACATCGATTGGTCGGTGGTGACCGGGTTCCACCTCGATGAGTACATCGGGATCTCCCAGGATCACCCCGCGTCGTTCTGCCGTTACTTGCGCGAGCGATTCGTCAGCAAGGTTCCACTGCGCCAGTTCTATTACCTCGATGGCGAAGGCGACGTAGAGTCCACGATTGCCGCCGTCGGTGCGAAGCTGACCGAAGCGCCGATCGATGTCACCCTCTGCGGCATCGGCGAAAACGGGCATTTGGCGTTCAACGATCCGCCCGCCGATTTTGAAGCGGATTCGCCCTACCTGATCGTTGACCTCGACGAGAAGTGTCGGGCCCAGCAGGTCGGTGAAGGTTGGTTTGCCGGAATGGACGACGTGCCCAAGCAGGCGATCAGCATGTCAATTCGCCAGATCATGAGCTGCCGGACGATCTACTGCAGCGTTCCAGACGAGCGCAAGGCGGCCGCCGTGCGCGACACGCTCGAAGGGCCGATCACGCCCGAGGTCCCTGCGAGCATTTTGCGACAGCACCCCCAAGCGACGCTGATCATCGATCAGGCTGCATCGAGTGAACTGAGCGAGGAAACCCGCAAAACGTTGGAACTGGCCTGATGAGCGAACCCGGCGTGCTGAACCCAGCGTGGGTCGATCTGCAGGTTAACGGCTATGCCGGCGTCGACTTCAACGCTGACGAATTGTCGCTCGAGGAGGTACTCGCCACCTGCCAGCGGCTGCGGGACGATTCGGTCCGCGGCATTTTAGCGACGATCATTACCGCTCCGCTGGACCAGATGGTGCAGCGGATCAGCCGACTGGCGCGATGGATCGAAGAGGTGCCTGAGGTTGCCGACAAGCTACTTGGGATTCACGTCGAAGGTCCGTTTATCAGCGCCATCAGCGGTTATGTCGGGGCGCATCCGGTGGCCGCGGTGCTGCCGGCAACGCTCGACACGGCCGCGCGACTGGTCGATGCCGGCCGTGGTCACGTGCGGCTGGTGACACTCGCGCCGGAGACTGATGCCGGGTTTCAGGTGACACGCTCGTTGGCGGCACA
Source organism: uncultured Planctomycetaceae bacterium (assembly GCA_937904535.1). Classification (GTDB taxonomy): domain Bacteria; phylum Planctomycetota; class Planctomycetia; order Pirellulales; family Pirellulaceae; genus UBA6163. Next base: position 1,342 of record CALELC010000236.1, on the reverse strand, counting down.
GGGGATTCTGGTTGCGGGCGGTCACAGCGACGCCTCGCTCGATCAGCTCCGCGGTGCCATCGATGCGGGGCTGCGGCTCTTCACACACCTGGGCAATGGTTGTCCAGGGATGATGCACCGCCATGACAACATCATCCAGCGCGTGCTGAGCCTGGCCGAATCGATGGCGATTTCGTTCATCGCCGATGGACATCACATCCCACCGTTTGCACTGAAGAATTATCTCGCGCTGGTGCCTGATGAGCACATCGTGATCGTATCCGATGCAATCAGTGCGGCCGGTTTAGGGCCTGGTGAGTTTCAACTGGGGGATCAAACGGTGTATGTGGACCAGGCCGGCGCGGCTTGGTCAGCTGATCGCACCCATTTCGCCGGTTCCGCTGCGACGCTTCCAAAGATGCAGTCGGTGCTCACCGAGCTCGGCTATACGAGCGATCAGATCAACCGCTGGATGGGAACCAACCCATCGCGACTGCTCAGCGGATCCTAGCATCACGCAGCCGTTGGGGTGCTGTGCACCGCAGAACCGGCGACAGCGACAACTTGTTACAATTTTTTTCGATTGTCCGTCCACCTTTACTCTCTCAATCATCCGAAACGCCCGCCATGTCTGAACCGAATGACTCGCCAGCCGGCTCGCTGATGAATCCCCGGACAATCGTCCGACTGCTTTCGACCATGATGTTCCTGCAGTTCTTTGCCTGGGGAGCTTGGTTCGCCACGATGTCCGCGGCGTTGGATGCCAAGTTTCTGGGCGTGTTCATCGGTGACGCTTATGCAGCGGCACCAATCGCGGCGATTTTTGCACCGCTGTTTCTCGGGTTGGTCGCGGACCGGTTTTTCCCATCGGAAAAGGTGATGGGCTGTCTGATGCTCGTCGGTGGGTTGATTCTGCTCGCTGTACCGGTCGTGGCGACTTCCGCATCGCAGTTTGCCACCGAATCGGCCGCGGCGATGCGGGAGGCGGGAACGTTTAGCCCCGACGCCTTCGCAGCGCAGCAAGCCTCCGAGAACTCCTCGGGACGGCTGCTGGTGTGGCTGATTCTCGGACACTTGCTGTGCTACATGCCGACGCTCGGCCTGGGCAACACGATCGCGTTTTCGAACATCCCAAGCCAGGATCAATTTCCCAAGATTCGCGTTTGGGGCACGATCGGCTGGATCGTAGCCGGACTGACGCTCGGAGCGCTGGGGTGGTCGGCGAGCTACAACATCTTTTGGCTCGGAGCCGCAAGCTCGCTGCTGCTGGGCGTGTTGTGCTTCTTCTTGCCACACACCCCGCCGCCATTGAAGGGACAGCTGATGGACGTGCGGTCGCTGTTGATGGTCGATGCGTTCAAGC
>CALELC010000235.1 GCA_937904535.1 uncultured Planctomycetaceae bacterium | reverse complement strand
TGGTTGATGGTTGATGGTTGATGGTTGATGGTTGATGGTTGATGGTTGATGGTTGATGGTTGTGGAGGGGCGATGGGCGAGTCTGTGCATCGTTTCGAGGACCTGCAATGCTACCAAGCAGCACGTGTGGTACGACTGCATGTCTCCGAGTTTTGTCGAACCTTGCCGAGTTGCGAGCGATATCGGTTGGCGGACCAGATAATTCGTTCGTCTCGGTCGGCGACCGCAAATATCGCTGAAGGCTACGGACGACACCACCATCAAGAACACCTTCAGTATCTTCGTCAGGCTCGAGGGTCGCTCTATGAGACTCTCGAGCATTTTCATACCGCGTTAGATGAACATCTGCTTGAGCTCGATGCCCACAATCGGCGCGAGCAGGAAATTATTGACGCGATTCGGATACTCAATGGCTACATCCGCTACATCACCAGTTGCACTCAACGCCAAGCGTAGTTGCCTAGTTGCCAAGCGATTGCTCAACAACTATCAACAAACAACAAGCTACTTCGCTTCTAGCCGAAAAATATTTACGCCTAGTGGTGGGAAGTCGAGCTGGATGCTGTGGGGGCGGCCATGGCAGGCGATCGGTTCGCTCTTCACGCCGGGATAGTTGCCGACATTGGAACCGCCGTAGGTGGTGCTGTCGCTGTTGAACAGTTCACGCCAGAATCCGGCTTCAGGGACGCCGATGCGGTAGCCGTGACGGACGACCGGAGTGAAGTTACAGCACACCAGTAACGGAGTCGCCTCTGGCGCTTTCCGTACGTAGACGAGCACGCTTTCGCCCGCGTTGAGACAATCGACCCACTCGAAACCCTCTGGCGAAAAGTCTTCGGCATGCAGGGCCGGGTTCTCAATCACGAGTTTATTGAGATCGGAGACGAGGTTTTGAATCCCACGGTGGGTTTCAAAATCGAGCAACTCCCACTGCGGCCCGACGTCATGATGCCACTCGTTCCACATCCCGAGCTCATCACCCATGAACAGCAGTTTCTTGCCGGGATGAGTCCACATGTACGAGTAGAGTAACCGCAGGTTGGCAAATTTTTGCCATAGGTCACCGGGCATCTGGGACAGGAGGGCCCCTTTGCCGTGCACGACTTCATCATGGGATAGCGGCAAGACAAAGTTTTCGCTGAACGCATAGATCAGGCTGAAGGTCAGTTCGCCGTGATGATGCTGGCGATGGATCGGTTCGTGCCGCATGTAGCGGAGCGTGTCGTTCATCCAGCCCATGTTCCACTTGAACGTAAAGCCCAAGCCGCCATCGTGGACCGGGCGCGAAACGCCAGGCCAAGCGGTCGATTCCTCGGCGATCGTGACCGCGCCCGGGTGGCGCTCATGGACCATCACGTTGAACTCCTTGAGGAACTCCATCGCCTCCAAGTTTTCACGGCCACCGTACTGATTCGGAATCCACTGGCCATGTTCGCGGCTGTAGTCGAGGTACAGCATCGAGGCGACCGCGTCGACTCGCAGTCCATCGATGTGGTACTTATCGAGCCAGAATAGGGCGTTGGCGATGAGGAAGTTGCGAACCTCATTACGGCCATAGTTGAAGATCATCGTGCCCCAGTCCGGGTGCTCGCCCTGCCGCGGATCTTCGTGCTCATAAAGCGCCGAGCCATCGAACCGTCGCAGCCCGTGTTCATCTTTGGGGAAGTGGGCTGGGACCCAGTCGACGAGCACGCCGATGCCTTGTTGGTGCAAGTAGTCGACGAAGTACATGAAGTCGGCGGGCGAACCGTGGCGGCTGGTCGGCGCAAAGTAGCCAACCGTCTGGTAACCCCACGAGCCGGTGAACGGATGCTCGCTGATCGGCATCAGCTCGACGTGGGTGAAGTTCATGCGGTGACAATAGTCGGCCAGGCGGTGAGCGAGATCACGATAGCCGAGCCAGCCGTGAACCCGGCCCGGCCCTTTCTGCCAGCTCCCCAAGTGAACTTCGAACACGTTCATGGGCTGTTTGAGCGGATTGACCTGGCTGCGGCGTTCCATCCACTGCGCGTCGCTCCAGCGATGAGTCGTCAGATCCGACACGATCGACGCCGTCAAGGGCGGCAGTTCGGCAGCAAACGCCAGCGGGTCCGATTTGTCGACCCACTGGCCGTGCAGGTTCAGCACGCGGAACTTGTAGCGGTCACCGACTTTGGCTTGAGGAACGAATAGCTCCCAGATCCCCAGCGTGTCGTGTTTGCGAGCGCAGTGCCGGCGCCCATCCCAGCCGTTGAAGTCGCCGACGATCTGAACCGCTCGTGCATTGGGAGCCCACACGGCGAAGTTCACCCCGGACTGTCCGTCGACGGTTCGAAGTTGCGCCCCCAAACGCTCGTACATCTGCAGGTGGCGGCCTTCGCCGAGCAGGTAGCGATCGAAATCAGAGAGTAGGGAAGGAGCAGCGTAAGGATCTTGCATCGCGGTGGTTTTGCCAGTGGAGTCTGAGGCTTCGATGTTGTAAATCGGGACATCGCGGACCGGTGTCCCCGCCGATCTGCCGGGCGGGCAGTTGCAGAGTTGTCCGGCGGCATCGAACTGCAGATCGCCCAGCGGCATCAGGCCTTCGAAAAACCCTGCGGGATGGACTTTCCTCATCGGTCGCCGAACGCCCTGGCGGGGATCTACGATCCAAGCCGCGGTGGCCTCTGGCAGCAAGCTGCGGACCGCAACTGCTGTTTCACCCCGATATTGAACGGGATGAGGCCCGAGCAGCGCGGCTGGATTCTCCAGAGTCCCTTCGATCAGGCTGCCGATGTGCGCTAAGGAAAGTTGAGTGTGCATGTTGGTTGTCGGACAGGAACGGTCGTTGGTCGTCGTCGCTGAGTGTTCGGTTGGTGGTTGAGAAGCTGCGGACGGTGCTTCTGCGCCCGCAGCCGGTTGTCGCGTTTGCCCGCTCCTGCGGGACGGCTCGCATTCGGCCGACATCGTGTTCGGGCTGCGCGAGTGCGGTGTGCCGCGCACGCCCACCGCTGAGCGTTTGGCGAAGAGCGATGGGCGTGAGACGATTGGCAAAGTGCAGCGCGTCACGGGGTACGCGGCGGTTGCAGCGTCGCGGATTTTTTAAGGGGCGCTGGAGCAGGTCCAGTCTTCGGGGCGGTAGCGACCGCGGCGAGTCGGTCGGGGAGTGGCATCGTCCTGGCCCGCCAACCACCGCCGCAGTCGATCCAGCGGTTCGGTGCCGCCGCGATGTTCACTGTCGACCCGCAGGATCGGGAAATCTTCGTCTGTGAATGAAGCTGCAGGCGTGCGAGTAGCGAGACTGGGTTCCTGCCGCGACAGCCGAGTGGTTTGCACCAGTGACGCGGTGACGTCATGGATGCTGAGCGTGCGGTCGATCCGCCGCCACAGGTCCGCATTCTGAACAGCGATTTTGCGGCCGAAGCTTTCCCACACAAAATCGTTCTCCCGCCAACGCGGCAAGGACTGATCGAGTGAGCGAATCAAGTAGCGATTGTTGCTGACCAGCGATACTTGCCCACGGCCGTCGATGGCTTCGAGCCCGCGGACGGCAGCCAGCAGCGACAGTCGATTGAGGTCGCCGGGCTCTTCGTCTTCTGCTTCGAGCAGCGGCTGGCCAGCCAAGGTTTCCAAGGAGAACGACCAGACACCCTGCATCAACGACACGCTGCGGGCCTGGCAGACCAGGAGGTACTGCGCAAGCGGCGTGGCAGCAGAGCGAGTTGTTGAGTAGGAGGATTCTAATGACACGATCACAGGCAACTCCGGGACGCGGTGCATGAGGACTGCTGGAAGTGGCCGTTCCCTGACCGAAATACGCGAATCAATCCGCTTACCCAGCTTCAGCGATCGTCAAACATACCCCAGGAACTGAGGTCGCTTTGATCGGAAAACTTGCTGTCAATCAGCAAGCTGGCTGAAAATCGCGCCAATCGCTAAAGGCGGAAGCGAAGGTAGTCGATCGCTCCGCGATCGAAC